>JALZBE010000137.1 GCA_030947665.1 Vulcanimicrobiota bacterium
CCAGAGCGACGCCCGCGAGCTCGCGGCCGCGCTAGACGCGGTGCGAGCGGGGCTCATCGTGCTCGACGCGTCGGTCCGCGATGCGCTCGCACCGGCGCAAACGGCCGCGCGCGGTTCGGCGCTGACGGAACCGTTGACCGAGCGCGAGCGCCAAGTCCTCGCGATGCTCGCGAACGGCCTTTCCAATCGCCGGATCGCCGAGCGCCTCGCGATCAGCGAGAACACGGTGAAGGCGCACGTCGCCGCCATCCTCGCCAAGCTCGGTGCGACGACCCGCACGGAAGCCGTCACGATCGGCATTCGGCTGGGCCTCGTGATGCTCTGAACGACAGGATATCCGCGGGCGGCTTGCGGACAACGACACGTGCCGCCGAACCCTGTCGCCGTGATCGACGCCGAACGAATCGCCGCCGCCGAACGCATCATTCGTCCCTTCGTCCGGCGCACGCCCGTCATCGAACTGCGCGGCAGCGAGCTCGGCGTCGACTGCGCGACCGTCACGCTGAAGCTCGAGCTGCTGCAGCATTCCGGTTCGTTCAAGGCGCGCGGCGCGTTCGTGAACCTGCTGACGCGTGACGTGCCGGAATCCGGCGTCGTCGCGGCGTCCGGCGGCAACCACGGCGCCGCCGTCGCGTACGCCGCGATGCGGCTCGGCCGGCCGGCGAAGATCTTCGTGCCGACGATCTCCTCGGCGGCGAAAGTGGACCGGATTCGGCGCTACGGCGCCGATCTGGTCGTGACCGGCGAACGCTATTCCGACGCGCTCGCCGCGGCGGAGGAATGGATGGGCACGTCGGGCGCGCTGTCGGTGCACGCATACGATCAGATCGAGACGCTGCTGGGGCAAGGCACGCTCGCGCTCGAGCTCGCCGACCAAGCGCCGCAGCTCGACGCCGTGCTCGTTCCTGTCGGCGGCGGCGGGTTGATCGGCGGCATCGCGGCCTGGTACGCCGGCGCGACCAAGGTCGTCGGCGTCGAACCGCACGGCGCGCCGACGCTCGCGAACGCGCTAGCCGCCGGCGAGCCGGTCGACGCGCCGACGGGTAGCATCGCGGCGGAATCGCTCGCGCCCAAGCGCATCGGCGCGGCGGTCTTCCCGATCGCGCAGCGCTACGTGAGCGGCGTCGTGCTCGTGTCCGACGACGACATTCGCGCCGCGCAGCGCGCGCTTTGGGAGACGCTGCGCGTCGTCGCGGAGCCGGGCGGCGTCACCTCGCTCGCGGGTCTGCTGTCGGGTCGTTACGCCTGCCGGCACAACGAGCGCGTCGGCGTCGTCGTCAGCGGCGGCAACACGATCGCCGTCGACTTCGCGCTGCAAGCGTGACGATGCTGCCCGACGCGCTCGCACTCGACCGCCTCACGGTGCCCGTCATCGGCGCGCCGCTGTTCATCATCTCCAACCCCGACCTCGTGATCGCGCAGTGCAAGGCCGGCGTGATCGGCGCGTTTCCGTCGCTCAACGCGCGCCCCGAGCCGGTGCTCGAGGAATGGCTCGAGCGGATCGCACGCGAGCTGGCCGAGTACGACGCGCTGCACCCCGAGCGGCCGTCGGCTCCGTTCGCAGTCAACCTCATCGTGCACAAATCCAACGCACGCCTGATGCACGATCTCGAGATGTGCGTGAAGCATCGCGTCAAGATCGTGATCACGTCGCTGGGCGCACGGCCCGAGGTGAACGAGGCTATCCATTCATACGGCGGCGTCGTGCTGCACGACGTCATCAACGTCGCGTTCGCGCGCAAAGCGATCGAAAAGGGCGCGGACGGGCTGATCGCCGTGGCCGCCGGCGCCGGCGGGCATGCCGGAACGTGGTCGCCGTTCGCGCTCGTTCAGGAGATCCGCGCGTGGTTCGATGGGCCGCTCGCGTTGTCGGGCGCGATCGCGAACGGTCGCGCCGTGCTTGCGGCCCGCTCGATGGGCGCGGACTTCGGCTACGTCGGGTCGGCGTTCATCGCGACGCGCGAAGCGCACGCGAGCGACGAGTACAAGCGGAGCATCGTGGAGTCAGGCGCGCAGGACATCGTGTACACGAACCTTTTCACCGGCGTGCACGGCAACTATCTGCGCGCCTCAATCAAGCGCGCCGGACTCGACCCCGAAAACCTTCCCGAGAGCGACCCGTCGAAGATGAACTTCGCGTCCGAGAAAACCAAAGCTTGGCGCGACATCTGGGGCTCGGGTCAAGGGATCGGCGCGATCGGCCACGTGCCGACCGCGGGCGAGCTCGTCGCGCGGCTCGCACGCGAGTACGTCGACGCGCTGCGCGCGCTCACGCGGGATTCGGTCGCGCCTTGATGATCGCCAGCCAGTTCTCCACGTTCATCACCACCTCGTCGTTCTGATTGAGCACGTCGACCTCGATCGTCACGGTGCCGCGATCCGGTTTGCTCTGCGAGCGGCGGTTGGCGGTGATGCGCGCGCGCACGCGCAGCACGTCGCCGGGCCGCACCGGACGGCTCCAGTGGATCGGGCCCAGACCGGGTGAGCCCAAGCTGGTCTCGGGATCGATGAACTCCTCGACGATCACGCGCATCATCATCGCCGCCGTGTGCCAGCCGCTCGCGATCAGGCCGCCGTACGGCCAGCGCTTCGCCGCCTCGGGATCAGTGTGGAACGGTTGCGGGTCGTAGCGCGTCGCGAACGCGCGGATCTCGTCCTCGGTCACGTGAATGCTGCCGAGCTCGGCGCTGCTGCCGGCGGGAAAATCTTCGAGATAGCGGTTCGCCATGCGCGCCCCTCATCGGCCGGGGCCTCGCAATCCTCCAGAGCCGACCGACCGAAACTACGTCGGCCGATAAGAGTATCAGGAGGGACCTATGTCCCAGGTGATCGAGCAGGCGGGCGGGAAGCGCATATCCCGTCGCGGTTCTCCGGCGACGGAGACGGCGACGAACGACATTCGACAGACGTCGACTAGGAGCCGCGTTGGCCGTTAACGCCGAGTCCTTCGTGCCGAACTGGGAGCTCACTCAGCTCCTCGATATCTTCCCTCTCCCGATCCGTCAAGCGCTCGTCCGTCTACCGAACCTCGACAACGTCATCGAAGTGGTGCTGGATCTCGGCCGTCCGCCGGAAGCGCGCTTTGACGACGATTTCGTTTTTCTGGGCGATACGGCGGTGACGTCGGAAGACATCGCGCACGTCACCGCACGCTTGTCGCCGTTCGGCGGCGACAACCGCGCCGGGATCGAACAGACGCTGCACCGCATCAGCGCGATCCGTAATCGCACGGGGCGCATCGTCGGGCTCACGTGCCGCGTCGGGCGCGCGGTGTACGGCACGATCGACATCGTCCTCGACGTGATTCGCAGCGGAAAATCCATCTGTCTGCTGGGCCGGCCCGGTGTCGGCAAGACGACGATGCTGCGCGAGTGCGCGCGCGTGCTCGCCGAAGACCGCAAGCGCGTCGTCATCGTCGACACGTCGAACGAGATCGCGGGCGACGGCGACGTGCCGCATTCGGGGATCGGCCACTCGCGCCGCATGCCCGTCGCGGATACGCATCTGCAGCACAACGTGATGATCGAAGCGGTCGAGAACCACATGCCGCAGGTGATCGTGATCGACGAGATCGGCACCGAAGCCGAAGCGTTCGCCGCGCGCACGATCGCCGAGCGCGGCGTGCAATTGATCGGCACCGCGCACGGGCAGACGCTCGAGAACCTGCTGATGAACCCGACGCTGTCGGATCTGCTCGGCGGGATCAGCGCAGTGACGCTGTCCGACGAGGAAGCGCGCCGCCGCGGCACGCGCAAGACGGTGCTCGAGCGCAAGCAGCCGCCGACCTTCGACGTCCTGGTGGAGATCCAGGACCGCGACCGGCTTGCGATCCATCAAAACGTGGGCGAGGTCGTCGACGCGCTGCTGCGCGGCTATCAGCCGCAGCCCGAGGTACGCCAGCGCACCGTGGGCGGCACGATCGACATCGTGCAGCATGCCAACCCCGAAGCGATCTCCACCGAAAAAGTGCGCGAGCTGCGCACGCAGCCGCGCGACGACGATGCGGCGATCTTCGGCGCGGCCGGCGAGTCCGTCCCCGACGATGCGAAGCCGCTGTTCATCTTCCCCTACGGCGTGTCGCGCAACAAGATCGAGCGGGCCGTGCACAACCTGCGCGTGCACGCGTCGATCGCGCGCAAGTGGGATGACGCCGATGTCGTGCTGACGCTCAAGACGCTCGAGCGCAAGGAGTCCGACCGGCTCAAGCAGATCGCCGCGGAGAACGTGCCGATCTATTCCATCAAGACGAACACGACGACGCAGATCCAGAACGCGCTCAAGGACGTGTTCAACCTGCCGTCGCTCGACGTCGAGGAGATCGCGATGCGGGAGGCCGAGGAGGCCGTCTATCAAGTGCTGCTGGACTCGCGCGCGATCGAGCTGACGCCGCAGTCGTCATACATCCGGCGGATGCAGCACCAGCTGGCGGAGCGGTATCGCGTGCAGTCGCGGTCGACCGGGCTCGAGCCGAATAGGCGCGTGCGAATCTTCAAGGGACCCGACGTCTAGAAGCTGCTGGCGCGCCTACTTCTCGAGGTGCACGCTGCCGGCGTCGTCGACGATCAGCACGGAGTCGAACTGCATCAGCTCGCCGTCGACGAGGCGGCGGCTGTGCACGGCCAGGCGGTGCTCGTGCGCGCGCGTCGAGCCGTCGTAGGACATGCGCAGCAGCGGGTTCTTGGCGTCGCTCCCCGGCGCGAGGCGGCCCGCTTTGACGAGCATCGCGACGACGCGCTGCTGGACGCGCAGCGGCAACAGCCGGTACGCGTCGTCGTCGCCCGATAGCGCGGACAACTCTTGCGCCGCCTTGTTGCCCGGGTCTTCGAGGTTCTTGCAATAGCGGACGATCGCGTCCCAGTCGTCGGCGGCGATCCCTTCGAACACACACGCGACCACGGCCCACTCCACGCCGTCGCGCGTCATCGTGCCCTTGCGCACGATCTTGAGGCGCGCGCGCACGCGGCGGCCGTGCAAGTCGAGCGCGACCTCGACGTTCGCTCCGGGCGGGCCCTCCTTGGTGGCGAAGAGGAGGCCTTTCTCGCTGATCTCCAAGCCCAGGCCGGCCACCACCGTGCCGTCCCTGATCCAGCCGATCGGAAACCGCCGCCGCACCCGATCGGCACTGCGCCGTTCCGACTTGCGCGAACCGAGCCGCTTGAGCAACTCGTTGAACAATCTGACCTCCGCGATGGCCCGGACTGTCTGGCCGCGAAGAGCGCCGGGTGCTCGTCACCTTCGAAGGGATCGAAGCCGCCGGGAAGTCGACGCTGATCGCGGCGTTGAGCAAGGAGCTTACCACCCGCGGTAACGTCGTCCTAGTTACCAGGGAACCGGGAGGTACTCCCCTCGGCGACGCGCTGCGCACGCTTTTTCTCGATGTGCCCGATCTCGTGATCGACCCGATCACCGAGGTGATGCTCCTGAACGCGTCGCGCGCGCAGCTGGTCACCGACGTCATCGCGCCGGCGCTCAAGGCGCGCAGCGTCGTGCTGTGCGACCGGTTCTTCGACGCGACGGTGGCGTACCAGGGCTACGGGCGCGGACTCAACGTCGACTCGCTGCTCGAGATCTGCCTGGTCGCGACGCATCGCATCGCGCCGGACCTCACGTTTCTGATCGACATCCCGGTCGAGCTGTCGCAGGCGCGGTTGCGCGCGCGCGGCGGTGCCGACCGGCTGGAGCGCGAGGGCGCGGCGTTCCACACGCGCGTGCGCGAGGGCTATCTCGCGCTCGCCGAACGTTTTCCCAGCCGCTTCGTCGTGCTCGAAGGGACGCAGCCGCCCGACGTGCTCGCAGCCGGAGCGTGGTCGGTCTTCGAGCAGCGCCGGGACGCGACGCATCCATGACGGAGTCACGCTGCGCGTGATCGACGGCAACTTCGACGTCATCGGCGCCGCGGGGCCGCGCGCGTTCTTCGAGCACCTCACCGCCGCGACGCTCTCGCACGGTTACCTCTTCACGGGCCCGCAGGGCGTCGGCAAGAAGACGTTCGCGCGCGAGCTCGCACGCTCGCTGCTGTGCGTGACGCCGAAGCGGACGCTGCTCGGGTGGTGCGGCGCCTGCAGCGGCTGCGCGCAGGTCGAAGCGGGCACGCACCCCGACTCCTACTTCACCGAAGGCCAGTTGAAGATTGGCGACCGTGACGGCGGCGGCTTTCACGATGCGGAGGAAGCGACCGCGCGCGATCTCGTGCGCCAGCTCTCGATGCACTCGTACGCCGGCGGCAAGCGCGTGTTCATCCTCGGCGATCCCGACTTCACGCTCGCGGCCGCGAACGCGCTGCTGAAGTTCTTCGAGGAGCCGCCCGCGGATGTCGTGCTCGTCGTGACGACGAACGCGATCGGGCGCATCCTGCCCACGATCGGCTCGCGGCTCGTCGAGGTGACGTTTCCGCTGTTGAGCGACGGCGAGGTCGTGCACGTCCTCGAGCGGCGCGGCATCGCGCGCGATGACGCGGAGCGCGCGGCGACCGTTGCCAACGGTAGCGCGACGCGCGCGCTCGCATACCTGGACGAAGGCGAAGGCGCGACACGCGATGCCGCGGTCGAATGGTTCTTCGCGGCGGCCTACGGCAATGAAGCCGACGCCACCGGCTGGGCAACGCGCCCGACGCTCGAAGCAGGGCTGGAGACGGTGAAGACGCTGGCGCGCGACTGGATCGCGCTCGGCCTCGGCTCCGGCGTGCCGATCCTCGCGCGCGATCAGCGCGCGCGGCTCGCGGCGCTGCCGCCGCGCGAGCCCGCGGCGTTCGCGAAGATGCTCGCCGCCATCAGCGACGCGGAGCGCATCGCGCGCACGAACGTCAGCCCGCCGCTGGTCGCGGACCTCGTACGCATG
>JALZBE010000587.1 GCA_030947665.1 Vulcanimicrobiota bacterium
GCATCGCACGCCAGCACCGTCGCGCCCGGCGGTTCTTCTTGCATCAAGAACGGGTAGTCGCTGCCGACGACGAGCCGGTCGGTGCCGGCGCGCTCCGCGAGCACGCGCAGGTTCTCCGCGTCGAACGTCAGCGTGTCGTACCATACCGTCCGCGCGACGTCGGACGGCCGCTGCGCGCTCGGCTCGCGCACGTCGGCATACGCTGACCACACGGCGTCCAACCGCGGCATCAGCCATGCGAGCGTGCCGCCGCCGTGTGCGAACACCCAGCGCACGCGCGGATGGCGCGCGATCAATCCGGTCATGATCAGCGACGCCGCGCACAGCCCCGTCTCGGACGGATAGCCGGCGGCAAATGCCAGCCGTCGCGCACGCAAGCGCTCGAAGCCCGGCGCGTTCCCCGGGTGGACGAACACGATCGCGCCGAGCGCGTCGCAGCGCCGCCAGAACGCATCGAACGCCGGATCGGTGAGGTCGCGGCCGCCCGCGTGCGTGCCGATCTCGACGCCCGACAGCTGCAGCTCGGCGGTGACGCGCTCGAGCTCGGCGCATGCAGCGTCGGGATCCTGCAGCGCGAGCGTTCCGAGGCCCGCGAAACGATCGGGCCGCGCGCGCACGACCTCCGCGATCGCGTCGTTCTGCAAGCGCGCAAAGCGCGACGTCACGGCGGCGTCGAACTCGTACGCGAAGGTCGGCGGGAGCGGGCTCAGGACTTGCAGGTCGATTCCGGCTGCGTCCATGTCGGCGATGCGGCGCGCGGGATCCCAGCTGCGCGCGTCGACGTCGCGAAACGTCACGCCGTCGCGGGTCAACCGGCCGCAGCCCGGGTCGTCGAGGACCAAGCGCGGCCACGACGGCACCGGCGCACCGAAGCGTTCGGCCTCGCGGGCGAGGAAGTGCGTGTGGAAGTCGATCCGCGGAGGCACGCCCGCGCTCTTGGCGGCGGCGCGGGAGCAACCCCGCCGCGCCTGCGGCGGTCGTCGCAGCGGTATGCGGGTCTATCTCGCGCTCGTCGTGCTCGCGCTCGTGTGGGGCTACACCTGGGTCACGATCAAGATCGCGACCGAGGACGCGTCGCCGTACGTCGTGGCCGGCTCGCGGCTCGTCATCGCGACCGCGATCCTGTTCGCGTTCCTCGTGCTGACGCGGCGTTCGCTCAAGCCGCCACCCTTCGTGCCGACGCTCGTGCTCGGTTTGCTGCAGACGACGGGCTGGACGCTGCTGCAAACGCTCGCGGTCGCTCAGGCGGGCGCCGGAAAATCGGCCGTGCTCGGCTACACGATGCCGTTTTGGGCAACGCTCCTGGCGTGGCCGTTCCTGGGCGAGCGCGTCGCCGGGCTGCGCTGGGCCGCGCTCGCGCTGGCCGCGACCGGCCTCGCGGTCGTCGCAATCCCGCTGGACGCGCGGTCGTTCGTCGCCGACGGGCTCGCGGTCACCGCCGGGCTCTCGTGGGGCGCCAGCGCGGTCTGGGCCAAACGCCTGCGCAGCCGCCACGACGTCGACTTGCTCTCGCTGACCGCGTGGCAGCTGCTGTGGGGCACGATCCCGCTCGTCGTGCTAATGCTCGCGATCGGCGGACCGGTGCGGTGGACGGGATCGTTCGTCGCGTCGATGGCGTTCATGTCGATCGGCGGCGCTGCGCTCGGCTGGTTTCTGTGGATGTTCATCCTCTCGCGTCTGCCGGCCGGCGTCGCGGGGATCGCATCGCTCGCGACGCCGGTCGTCGGCGTGCTCGCGGCCGCGCTTCAACTGCACGAGATCCCCTCGCGCAGCGAGCTGACCGGCATGGCGCTGATCGTCGGCGCGCTCGTGATCAACGCGATCCCAGCGCGGAGCGAACCGGCGCTCGCCACCGCGATTCCGGTCGAAGGGCCGTAGGTCCGGCAAGACTCCGAACCGCCGCGGACAATACCCCAGGGCTTACGCATTCAAGGAGACGGCGTGCCCGAGTTCCGCAGCGGCCATCATTTCTTGCAGATCCCCGGGCCGACCAACGTCCCCGAGCGGGTGCTGCGTGCCATCGATCGCGCGACGATCGACCACCGCGGCCCCGACTTCGCGGAGCTCGCGCTGGAATGCATTCGGCTGGCCAAGCCGGTGTTCCAGACCAGCGGGCCCGTGATCATCTGGCCGGCGTCGGGCAGCGGCGCCTGGGAAGCCGCGCTGGTCAACACGCTGTCGCCGGGCGACAAAGTGCTGATGGCTGAGACCGGCCAGTTCGCGGCGCTGTGGAGCAAGCTCGCGACGCGGATGGGCGTCGACGTCGAACTGATCCCTGGTGACTGGCGCCACGGCGTGGATCCCGACGCGATCGGCGAACGGCTCGCGGCGGACAAAGCGCATGACATCAAAGTGGTCGCCGTCGTGCACAACGAGACGTCGACCGGCGTCACGAGCCGCATCGCCGATGTGCGCGCCGCCATCGACGCGGCGAAGCACCCGGCGCTGTTCTTCGTCGACACCGTGTCGTCGCTGGGCTCGCTCGATTATCGTCACGACGAGTGGAAAGTGGACGTGAC
>JALZBE010000138.1 GCA_030947665.1 Vulcanimicrobiota bacterium
CGTCTCGACCGCGACGATCGTGCCGTCGCGCTTCGCGCCCCACTTCGTCGTAATGTGGAACGGATGGCGCTTGTGGTGGCCGACGATGGACTCCTCGCGGCTCCACACGATCGCGGTCGGGCGCTTGAGCCGGAACGTCGCGAGCGCCAGCAGCGCCTGCACCGACAGGTCTTCGCGGCCGCCGAATGCGCCGCCGATCTTCGCATAGCGGATCGAGACGGCGTGCTCGTCGAGCTCGAGCATCGCGGCGATCTGGCGCAGGTCCTCGTGCAGCCACTGCCCCGCGGTCTCGACGACGAGCGTGTCGCCTTCGTAGTACGCGATCCCGGCGTCGGGCTGCAGGTACGCGTGCTCTTGCCACGACGTCGTGAACGTCCCGCTCAGCACGACCTCCGCGGTCGCGAACGCGCGCTCGACGTCGCCTTTGCGAATCTTCTGGTGCAGCAGTACGTTCGTCCCGTGCGCGGGGTGCACCAGCTCCGCGCCCGGTTCGAGCGCGCTCAGCGCGTCGCCGACCATCGGAAGATCGGTATACTCCACCTCGACGAGCGCCGCGCCGCGCGCCGCCGAGACCGGATCGTCGGCCACGACGAGCGCCACGCGGTCGCCGGTATAGCGCACGCGCTCGCTGCACAGCACTTCCTGATCCGCGTCGATCAAGCCGTAATGGTTGTGCGGGACGTCGGCGGCGGTGAAGACGGCCACCACGCCCGGCAGCGCGCGCGCTCGCGCCGTATCGATGCGGTCGATCCGCGCATGCGGGCGGTGCGCGAACACGGCCTTGCAGTGCAGCATGTCGCCGCGCACGAGATCGGCGGGATAGCGCGCTGCGCCCGTCACCTTCGCGTGCGCGTCGGGGCGCGCCACGGACGTGCCGATCAGGCTCACGCGCGCACGGGTTCCGGCTGCCGCTCGTGCGCGTGCATTCCGCTCGCAGCCTGGACTTGCGCGTCGAGAATCTTGCGGTAGCCCGTACAGCGGCAGATGTTCCCGCTGATCGCCGCCTGATGGTCGTCGAGCGACGGTGCGCGCCGTTCCTTGCGTGCTTCGCACTCCTCGAGCAGCTTCGCGCCCGCCATGATCATGCCGGGGATGCAGAAGCCGCACTGAACCGCGGCGCAGTCGATATACGCCTGCTGCAGCGGATGCAGCGCGTCGCCGTCGGCGAGCCCCTCGATCGTGACGATCTCCGTACCGTGCGCCTGCGACGCGGGCACCAGACACGACATCACCGCCCCGCCGTCGAGCCACACCGTGCACGCGCCGCACTCGCCCTCGGCGCAGCCTTCTTTCGCGCCGGTCAGCCCGGCGTTCTCGCGCAGCGCGTTCAGCAGCGTCTTGCGCTCGGCGCCGCGCAGCGTGCGCGCCGTGCCGTTGATCGTCGTCTCGATCGTGCCGTCGAACGCGCGCGCGGATCCATTCGGTGCGGACGTCTCCAGCAGCACCGGCGCGTCTGGGAAGCCGTCGGCTTCACGACCGTCCGCGATCCGTTGAAGCGCGCGAGCGATCAGGGCCGCGAGCGTCGTGCGCCGATAGCCCGCGGAACCGCGCACGTCGTCGATCGGCGCGGCGTCTTCGCACGCGGCGCGCCCCGCCTCGGCGCACGTTGCAGCGTCGAGCCGCTTGCCGATCAGCGAGCGCTCCGCGCCGAACGCGCGCACGACCGTCGGCGCCAGACATCCCAGCGCGATGCGCGCGTCCGTGACGACACCGCTCGCGTCCCGCGCGACGACGAGCGCGATGTCGATCACGGAGATCGCCTGCGCGCGCCGCAGCCCGAGCTTGAGGAAGATACCGCGCCGCGCCGCACCCAGCGCGCGAAACCGAATCTCGCGCACCAGCTCGTCCGGCCGCAACTGTGTGGTCCGGAAGCCGGTGTAGAAGTCCGCGAGGGCCAGCGTGCGTTCGCCGCGCAGCGACGTCAGCACGATCTCGGCGTCGAGCGCGATGAGCGGCGCGATCGTGTCGTTCGCGGGCGACGCTGTGACGACGTTGCCGGCGATGGTCCCGCGGGTGCGGATCTGCGGCGCGCCGACTTCGATGCAGGCCTGCGCCAGCGGCAGCATCGCCTCGCGCGCGAACGGCGCGGCAAGCACGTCGTTGTGGGTCGCGAGGCCGCCGAGCACGACGACGTCTCCCTCGCGGCGGACGTACTTGAGCTCGCGCAGCGCGGAGACGTCGATCAGCGTCGCGGTGGGCCGCACCCCGCGCTGCAGCTCGACGAGCACGTCGGTGCCGCCGGCGACGATACGCGCCGCCGCGCCTTCGTTCGCCAGCGTCTCGAGCGCCTCGGCGGCGCTCGTCGGCCGGACGACCCTGCTCCACATGCCCGGGAAGTTCGCGAGGATGCGGAGCGGGTCTTTGCGGCCGGGTCCGCTAGCCCCGCAGGACGACGGACGGCTCGAAGTGCGGCACGCGCAAGGCGGTCGCGCCGGGTTCCGGCGCGTCGTCGTCGGCGACGGTGAAGCGCGCGACGAGCGCGTCGAGCCGCTCGGCCTGCTCGCGCAGCGCCCGTGCGGTCGCGTCGATCTCGCCCACGCCCGAGGCCAGCTCGCCCGTCGCGAAGGCCGCTTGCTGCGCTGCCGCCGACTGCTCCTCGGCCGCGCGCGCGACCGGCATCATCGTCGCGGTGATCTCGTGCGTGGTTGCCTGCATCTGGTTCGCGGCGGCGGCGTTCTCCTCAACGCCCGCCGACGTGCTGGTGACGCTCTCCGCGACCTTGCTCGACGCTTCTTTCATCTCGCGCGCGCGGGCCGCGAGCTCTTCCGCGACGCCGGTTGTCCCGCCGACCGCGCCGCCGATCCGGTCGAGCGCCTCCGAGGCGCGCTCCGCAACCGACATCCCGGTGTTCATCGACTCGTCCGACGAGCGCATCGCCTCGGCGGCGGTGATCGTCTCGCGGCGGATCGACGACAGGATCCCGGAGATCTCGCGCGTCGCGCCGGACGAGCGTTCCGCGAGCTTGCGGACCTCGTCCGCGACCACCGCGAAGCCGCGGCCGTGGTCGCCCGCGCGCGCCGCCTCGATCGCGGCGTTGAGCGCGAGCAGGTTCGTCTGGTCGGCGATCTCCTCGATCGTGCGCACGATGTCTTCGACTTGCACCGAACGCTGCTCGAGCGCGAGCATCGCTTCGGCGGCTTTGGCGGAGATCTCGCGCAGGCGCTGCATCGCGCGCTGCGTCTGCAGCACGGCGTGCGTTCCGCCGACGGCTTCCTTCGTCGCATCGCTCGCCGACGTGGCGAGGTCGGCGCCGTGGAACGTGAGCGATTCGATGCCGTCGTCGAGCAATTGAATCGCGCCGGTGGCGAGCTGAATCGCGGTCGCCTGGTGGCCGGCGCCTTCGGCGATCATCTCGGCCGAGCGCGCGAGCTCCTCGATGGCGGCCGTCGCTTGCGCGATCTTGACCGCCTGGTCCTTCGCGCCGCCCGCGACGCTGTCGACGGCCTTGGCGATCTGCTCGACGGCGACCGACGCCTGGTTCGCGGCGCTCGACGTCTGGTCGGACGCGATCGCGAGCGTGCGCGACGCGACGATGACGCCGCCGATCAAGTCGCGCAGCGTCCCCAGGCCGGTCGTCAGCTCGGTGCCGACGGTTGCGAGCCCCGCGCCTAAGTCGTTGTAGCTCGCGACCAGCTCGGCGATCTCGTCGCCGCCGCCGTCGTCGATCCGCGCGCGCGTCGAGCGAAAGCTCGCCCGCAGATCGCCGTCGGCAAGCCGTCCGAGCGCATCGGAGAGCCGTGCGAAATCTTCGTGAACGATCGCCGAGAGCGCACCGGAGACGCGTGCGAGGCGGCGCGTCATGCGCCGTGCCATGAAGAACGCGATCGCGATCGTCACGGCGACCGTCGCCACGCCGGCGACGATCATCATCAGCTCGAGCTGGCGGATCGCCGCGTCGAAGTCTGCTTGCGACGCGTGCGCGGCGTTGAGCGCGCTGAGCCGCGAGAACACCACCGTGACAGCGCCGACGATCGCCATCAGCGCGATGATCGGGACGGCGAATCCACCCGCGAGTTGGGCACCGAGTCGCAACTTCATCAGGTCCACACCCTTGGAGAAAGCTCGTTCACGGCCGAATACGGGCCGTTGTATAAGGGCTCGCCGCCGTCTACAAGGTCTTCGGCAGGAGCGGCGTCCTGCCTGAGGTGCCCGGATTCCCCGGTCACGATCGCGCTCGTCCTGGCGAACGAGCCGAGGTCTGCGGTTGGCGGGTTCCGACCCGGCGCGGCGAACGACGGATGATGCCCTTCTCCGCGCGCGTTCTTCTGGACAGCGTCTCGCCCGCGGGCGTCCGACTCACGACGCTGGAAGCGCGCTACCCGCGCTTCATCCACAGCGAGTTGCTGACGCACCGCGTGTTTTCCAGAAATAGCAGTTCGTCGCGCGCAGTGCCGATTCGCAAGATGATCGACGCCGTGCGCGCCGATCCGGCGATGCCGGTGTGGTGGGGACGCAATCAAGCGGGGATGCAGGCGCTCGAAGAGATCGGCGAAAACGCGCGAACGCTCGCGCAGGCCGAATGGCAGCACGCGCTCGAGGACGCGCTCGCGCACGCCGAACGGCTCGCGAAGTCCGACATCAACTTGCACAAGCAGCTGGTGAACCGCATCCTCGAACCGTACGCGTGGATCACGGTGATCATCACCGCGACGGAGTGGGCGAACTTCTTCACGCAGCGCACGCATGAGGACGCGCAGCCCGAACTCAAGCACCTCGCGACGCTGATGCTCGACGCGTACCGCGCGAGCGAGCCGCGTGCGCTCGCGCTCGGCGAATGGCATACGCCGCTGATCCTCGCCGACGAGGAAGCGGCGCTGTCGCTGGACGAGCGGCTGAAGATCAGCGTCGCGCGGTCGGCGCGCGTGTCGTACCTGACGCACGACGGATCGCGCGATCACGCCAAGGACATCGAGCTCTACGAACGGCTCGTCGGCGGCGGCGCGAACGGCCACTGGTCGCCGTTCGAGCACGTCGCGACGCCGCTCGCGTCCGCCGGCGCGTGGTCCGGAAATTTTCGCGGCTGGCAGCAGTACCGCAAGCGGTTCGCCGAAGAGCACGCCGCGACGTTTCCGGACGAGACGCCGGTCGCGGCGCTCCGCTGAGGACCCGCATTCTGAGCCGGTCGGCCCGCGTGCGGCGGCTGCTCGTCGCCGCGCTCGCCGCGCTCGCGTTGTTCTTCGCGGTGCCCGCGGGCGCGGACGCTCGGACGCGCCTGGACGCGCAGGTCGACGCGCTGACGTCCAACCAGCTGCTGACGCAGAATGCCGCGTCGCTCGTCGATCCCGGGCGGCAGCGCCGCGCGCGCAACATCGCCGACATCCGCCACGCGGCGTCCGCCGGCTGGGGGCTGGTGCAGATCCTCGCGTTCTGGTGGCTGTGGCACTCGGGAGCGGCCGCGCGCATCCGGGACATGATGCGGCGCCGCACGCGCAGCCGCACCGCTCAGCGCGCGGTCTTCGGCGCCGTCCTCGGCGCGCTCGGGCCGATCGTGTCGCTGCCGTTCGGGTTGATCAGCTACCGGGTCGGCTTCAACGCCGGCGTCACCGACGAGCGGCTGCCCCAGTGGTTTCTCGACTATCTCCTGCGGATCGGGCTCGACGCGCTGCTCGGCGCCCTGGTCGTCGTCGCTGTGCTCGCGCTCGTCGAACGCGTGCGCGTATGGTATCTCGTGCTCATGGCGCTCTTCTACGCGGGCGCGCTCGCCGGCGTGGCGTTTTCGCCGCTGATGCCGTGGGGCACGGCGCACAAGACGACGCCCAACGCCGTCGCCGCGCTCGCGACCGAGACGGCGCGCACGCTGGGCGTGCCGGGCACGCCGGTCGTCGTGCTCGCGAGCTCCCATCACAGTAATGCGATGAGCACGCGTGCCGTCGGGATCGGTCCGACCGCACGCGCCGTCGTCGGCGACGTCACGCTCGCGCACCTCACGCCGGCCGAGGTGCGGGTCGCTCTCGCGCACGCGTTCGCGCACCTCGCATACAACGACACGCTTCGCCAGACGCTCGTCGCGGTGACGCTATTCATTTTCAGCGCCGCGGTCGCGGTGCTGCTGAGCGACCGGGTCGGATTCCGGCGCGACGACGACGCGCTCTCGCGGCTCGCGCTCGTGGCGACGTTCCTCGGTTGCGTGCTGGTCGTCGCGTACCCGCTCTACAACGCCGACGCGCGCAATGTCGAGACGCGCGCCGACCGGGTCGCGCTGTCGGCGACCGGCGACCGCGCCGAGACCGTGCGCTCGATGGTGCGCTGGGCCGACGACGATCTCGTTCCGCTGTGCGACCGGCGCTCGATTCGCTGGTACTTCGACGACCGCCCGCCGCTGGGCGGCCGCATCGCAACGACGGCGGGTTCAGCCGACCCCTGCCCGGGCGGCGTCCCCGCGCGTTAACCTCAGCGGCGCAGCACGCCGGCGATCGAGTCGACGCGCGTGTAGCCCTGCGGCACGACGAACAGGCTGTCGTCGGGCGTGTCCGCCTGGATGCTGGTCAGGTCCAGCTTCGCGACCCCGCCGAACGCATTGGTCGTCGCGGGGACGATCTGGATCGTGATCTGCACGGGGAATTCGCTGAGGTCGTCGGCGAGCGACAACTGCGCGTGATAGTTCTCGAGTGGCTTGCCCGGCCGCTGGCGCTTCAGTTGCAGGTCGAGGTTCGTCGCGGGATGGCCGTTCACGGTGCTATGCCCCACGAGCTGGATCGTCGCGCTCTGAACGTCGCGTAACGCCGACGCGACGCCGGCGAGCGCAGCGAGCGGGTCGCCGGAGGCCGCCGGCACG
>JALZBE010000588.1 GCA_030947665.1 Vulcanimicrobiota bacterium
CTGCCGGTGCGCATCTGCGTCGAGCCGCTCGCGCGGAACTTGTTCGCGGGATCGGCGTACGACAGCGACACGCCGTACAGGTCGAACCCGCCGCCGGTCGTGGTGCCGCTCGCCGTCGCGTGCTGGTAGAACGCGTCGCCTTTGGTGCGGCCCAGCGAGATGCGCTCGCGCACGCCCATCGTCGCGAAGACGTCGCCGCCGTTCGCGCCGTGATCGATCAAATACGACGTGTCGACGGTCGTCGCGTTGCCGATGCGCCGCGTGAAGCCCAGTTCCGTTGAGTGCGTGCCCCCCGTCGGTGCGGTCAACGCCTGTGTCGCGGCCGCGAAGCTCTGCACCGGCGTCGCGCTCCAGCGCTCGCGCAGGAAGGCACGCCCGCCCTTGCCCAGATCGTAGGTCACCTGCGCGGCAGTTTGCGTGGGCTGCACGTCGTTGGCGCCGCCGAGCGTCTGCACGCGGTTCACGCTGACGTCGAGCGCGCTGGTCGCGCGCCAATCGAAACCCAACGCAGCCTGCGTCGACGCCTGGTTCGGGTTCGTCTGACTCGGCTGATACGGCGACGGCGAGGCGCCCGGCGCGGGCAGGATCCCGACCGGGTTGAGCGGCGTCAGCGGGTTGACCGGGCCCGTCGCGAGCAGCGGTCCGGCCGCGGCGCTCGTCGCGATGCGGCGGTCGAGCGCCGCCGTGAGGGTGAGGCGCTTGGTGATCGCGCGGCGCGAGCGCAGCGACGCGGTCGTCTGCGTGCTCGAGATGACGCCGATCCCGGAGTTCGCCTGATGGCTCAGATCGAGCGCGAGCTCCCCACGGCCGCCGTCGTATTTGTGCGCATAGCTGAGGTGCTCGTTGAGCAGCCCCGGCGTCGACAGCCCGCCGAACGGATCGTTGTAGCCCGCGTCGGTGCGGTCGAACAGAAGCGAGAGCTGGTCGGCGCCGACGGCGCGCGTGAGCTGCGCGTGCAGCGCGCTGCCGCCCGCGCCGGTGAGCGGCGCGTCGGGCGAGATCGCGAGCAGCGCGCCGCGGCTGGTCGCGTGCACGATCTGCCAGCTGCCGCCGCGGATGATGCCGCTGAGGTCTTGCGTCGCGAGCGACACGTTGCCCGCGCCGCTGGTGTCGTTGACGTAACCGACGCCGAGCTTGATCGCGTGGTTGCGGCCGAACGACGTCTCCGCGCGGCCGCCGACGGTGCGCGCCGCGTTGCCGGGCGCGTCGAACTCGTACGTGAGCACGATCTGACGCGGGTTGAACGCGTCGTCGAACGGGAGCGGGATCTCGATGAAGTGCAGCTGGCCCGTGGCGTATTCGATCGAGTAGTCGATCCCGCGCGTCAGTGCGGTCTGCGCGATGACGGCGCCGCTGCGGGCGTCGATCGTCGCGAGCAGGACGACCTCGGAGCCCACGACGATGTCGGGTCGCAGCGTGATGCCGTTGGCGAGGCCGCTCGGCGCAAACACGCGCCGGTCATAGCCCACGTCGTTGCGCGCCGCGAACACCATCGCGCGGCGCGTGTCACCCGCCAGCTCGAGCTTCGCACCGGCGACGAGCTGGTCGAAACCGCCCAGCGCGTTGACGCTGCTGCCGGTGCTGGCGCGGAACTCGCCCCACTGCGCGGTGGTCCGCCCGGTGTCGAGCCGCGCGAAGAGGTGATCGCGCGAGAGCGCGTCGTCGCGGCGCGTGCTCGCGTCGCCGGTGGTCGAGTACGCGCGGTCGTTCGGATCGCCGTTGTACGTGCCCAGCGCGCCGCCGTACTGCGACGTGCGCTGCAGCGTGTCGCCCGTATCGTATGCGAACGTCGCGAGCGACTTGCCCAGCGCGCCGGTGCCGAACACCGCGACGCGGCCGCGGCGCGAGTTCGTGCCGTTGGGATCGCCGTCGCCGCCGCCCGGGATGCCGGGAACGGCGCCCGTCCCCGCGCTGACCAATCCGTTCACGAACGGTTTGCGCAAGTTGGGCGCGAGGAAGAAGCGCGCTTCGCGCGATGCGTCTGCGTAGTCGGCGCGCAGCACGACCGAACCGGGCGTGAACCCGGGGATCAGCCGCACGAGCGCGACGCCGTCGGCGTCGAGCGCGACGTCGAGCGATTGCCGGCCGACGGTGTTGCTGACGGCGCCCGGTGACGACGACGCGAGCGGCACGGGGCTCGCCGCGCCTGCCGGTGCAACCGCGGCGGCGTTTGCGATGCGTTCCAGGCGTGCGTCACCTTGCACGAGCACGACCTGCACCACGGTTCCCGACGCCGCATGATGGCCCCACGCGTCGCGTCCTTCGACGCGCAGTTGGTCGGCGGTCTTGCCGTCGGCGCGGAACGGACCGACGCCCGAGACGCTGAAAACCGTCGGACGGCCGGGGCCGAAGACGCGGTGGATCGTCGTCGCGCCGCGCGCGCCGGCCGCGCCGAGCGGGGTGAGCGCGACGGTGTTCGGGCCGGGCTGCAGCGTGACGCCGTAGTACGTGTAGCGCGTATCGCCCGTCTTCGAGTCGACAGTACGCTTGCCGAT
>JALZBE010000139.1 GCA_030947665.1 Vulcanimicrobiota bacterium
GCGTTGCGGCCGCACGCCGTGGTCCCGGTGAAGAACGTCGCCGGCCGGGTCGTGGGCGAAGTCGCAGCACTCGACGGCTGGATTCCGGCGGACGCTGCCGCCGGCTAGGCGCGAGTCGGGCCGCTCCGCTTGGGGCGGCAACCACTCTCCCCTCTGCGAGGTCGAAGGCACCGTGGTCGAATTTTTCCTGAGGCGACCGATCTTCGCGTCGGTCTTCTCGCTCGTGATCCTGCTGCTGGGGATCATCTCGATCCCTACCCTGCCGATCTCGCAGTTCCCGAACATCGCACCGCCGACGGTTACCGTCACCGCGCTATATCAGGGTG
The DNA here is from genome assembly GCA_030947665.1 of Vulcanimicrobiota bacterium. GTDB lineage: Bacteria > Vulcanimicrobiota > Vulcanimicrobiia > Vulcanimicrobiales > Vulcanimicrobiaceae > Vulcanimicrobium. The sequence goes on from JALZBE010000139.1 coordinate 327, forward strand.
CGAGCGCCGAGGCGGTCGAGTCGTCGGTGACGACGCCGCTGGAAGAGGCGATCAACGGCGTGCAGGGTCTGCGCTACATCTCTTCGGCGTCCGGCAGCGACGGCTCGTCGACGATCACGGCCACGTTTAACCTGGATCGCGACCTGGACCAGGCGGCGAACGACGTGCAGAACGCGGTCAACCTCGCTCAGGGCCGGCTGCCCAGTGAGGTCAAGCTGATCGGCGTGTCCGTCTCGAAGAACTCGGGCACGTTCGTCGCAGCGCTCGGCGTGACGTCGACCGACTCGCGCTGGGATCCGGCATACCTCACTAATTTTCTTCAGACGAACGTCGTCAACGATCTCAAGCGCATCAACGGCGTCTCCGACGTGCGCGTGTTCGGCGAGCGCAAGTACGCGATGCGCCTCTGGGTAGATCCGAAGCGGCTCGCGGACTACGGCCTCACGGCCGGCGACGTCGTCACCTCGCTGCAGGCGCAGAACGTGCAGGTCGCGGCGGGCGCGATCGGCGCGCCGCCGACCAACGGCCATCAGCCGTACGAATACTCCGTGCGCGCGACGGGGCGTCTGCACGACACCACCCAGTTCGCAAATGTCGTGCTCAAGTCGAGCGCCGACGGCGGCTTCGTCAAAGTCCGCGACATTGGCCGCGTCGTACTCGGCGCCGAGAACTACGCCGGTTCGCTGTGGTTCAACGGCCGCGAGGGCATCGGCCTGGGCATCCTGCAACTCCAGACCGGCAACACGCTCGCCGTGGCGCAGCAGGTGCGCGCGACGATGGACAAGGTCGCGCAGAAGTTTCCAGCCGGGGTCAGCTACAAGATCGCCTTTGATACGAGCGAGTTCGTGCGCGAGTCGATCAAAGAGGTTGTGATCACGCTGCTGATCGCGATCGCGCTGGTCGTGCTGGTCATCTTCCTGTTCCTGCAAGACTGGCGCACCACGTTGATCCCGGCGCTCACCATCCCCGTCTCGCTGATCGGCACGTTCTTCCTGATGAAGGTGCTCGGGTTCTCGATCAACACGCTCACGCTGTTCGGGTTGACGCTTGCGACGGGGCTGGTCGTCGACGACGCGATTGTGGTCATCGAGAACATCGCGCGCTTCATCCAGGAAAAGGGGATGTCGCCGCTGGAGGGCGCGCGCGAGGCGATGCGCGAGATCACGGGCGCGGTACTCGCGTCGTCGTTGGTGCTGCTCGCGGTGTTCGTACCGGTCGCATTCTTCCCGGGAACGACGGGCCAGCTCTACAAGCAGTTCGCGCTCACGATCGCGTGCTCGATCACCATCTCGCTGTTCTGCGCGCTGACGCTCACGCCGGTGCTGTCGTCGCTGCTGCTCGGCCGCACCGGGCACAAGGAACGCGGATTCTTCAAGCCCGTGAACAAGGCGATCGACGCGATGCGCGGCGGCTATCACCGCGCGCTGCCCGCGGTGATGCGCCGCCGCTGGCTCTCGCTGGGGATCTTCGCGATCCTGCTCGGGATCACGGGCTGGGTCTACACGACGACGCCGACGGCATTCATCCCCGACGAAGATCAAGGTTTCGCGATCGTCAGCATGCAGCTGCCCGAGGGCGGGTCGATCGATTACACGCATCGCGTCCAGCGTGAGGTCGAGCAGTTGCTGCGCGAGCAGCCGGAGATCTCCGACGTCTTCGATGCCGCCGGCTTCAGCTTCACCGGCGCGGGCTCGAACAAGGCCACGATGTTCATTCGCCTCAAACCGTGGGGCGAACGGTCGGGCTCGGATCACGTCTTGAGCGCGGTCACCGCGCGCGTCAACGCTCACTTCTTCAGCGACTTCAAGATGAGCCATCCGGACTTGCTGGCGTTCATGGTGCAGCCGCCGTCGATCCCCGGCCTCGGATTTCAGGCGGGCTTTGCCTACGAGCTCGAGGATCGCGCGAACCAGGGAATTCCGGCGCTCGCCGCCGCGTCCGGCGCGCTCATCGGGCCGGCCTACGCGCCCGACTCGCCGCTCGCCGGCGTCTACACGACGTTTCGCACCGATAAGCCGACGATTCTGACGGACGTGAATCGCGACAAGGCGTCGCAGCTCGGCGTATCGCTGCCGTCGCTTTTCAACACGATGCAAGTGTATCTGGGCTCCGTGTACGTCAACGATTTCGACATGAACGGCAAGGGCTATCGCGTGTATGTCGAGGCCGACACGCCGTTCCGCTCGCGCATCGCCGATCTCCAGGGCATCTACGTGCGCAGCTCCAACCCGTTCATCGTGAACGGGCAGCTCGGCACGGCGCCCGCGATCCCGATCTCCGCGCTGGTCGACATCAAAGAGATCAAGGCGCCGCCGGTCATCAATCACTTCAACCTGTACCGCTCGATCGAGATCAGCGGCGGTCCGAAGCCGGGGCACGGCTCGGGCGAGGCGCTCGCCGCGATGGACCGGTTCGCGACGTATCTGCCGCCTGGGTTTGCGACGGAATGGAGCGGGATCTCGCGCGAGCAGATCGAGGGCGGCGCGACCGCCGCGATCATCTTCGCGCTCGGCATCGTCTTCGTGTTCCTGGTCCTTGCCGCGCAATACGAGTCGTTCGGTGACCCGCTGGTCATCCTCTTCGCCGTTCCGCTCGCGCTGCTCGGCGCGTTCGCGGGGCTGTTGATCCGGCATAAGTTCTCCGACGTGTTCGCCCAGGTCGGTTACGTCATGCTGATCGGCCTCGCGTCAAAGAACGCGATTCTCATCGTCGAGTTCGCGAACCAGCTGCGCGAACAAGGCATCGATTCGGTCACCGCCGTGATGCGGGCGGCCGAGACGCGACTACGGCCCATCCTCATGACGTCGATCGCGTTCGTGCTCGGCGTGACGCCGCTCGTGTTCGCGACGGGTGCGGGCAGCGGGGCGCGCACTTCGCTCGGTACCGCGGTGTTCGGCGGGATGATCCTTTCCACGGTGCTCAACCTATTCATCACGCCGGTGCTGTATGTGTTCATCACCGGGCTCGAGGACCGGCTTGGATTTGGGCGTGGGAAGCACGCCGCGGCGAAGGGTGGGAACGGGCCGAGCGAAGGCGTCACCGGCGTGCCTTCTTCGCCGCAGCCTGTTCGGCTGTAGCTCCGCTCATTGTCACGAGCTTGTCGAAGGTGCGCCACGATCGTGGCGCCGCGTCGGCCTTCGGCGTGATTGCTCCGCGGCGTAGGTTATTGGGCATGATCGGGCTGTGACAAACGCGCCGCTTGCCGGGATTCGTATTGTCGATCTCACGTCCGTCGTGATGGGGCCTTGGGCTACCTATATTCTGGCCGGATACGGCGCGGACGTCATCAAGGTCGAGGCGCCCGATGGTGACGTCATGCGGTACGCCGGGCCTTCGCGGCATCATGGGATGGGCTCGCTGTTCATGTTCATGAACCGCGGGAAGCGCAGCATCGCGCTCGATCTCAAGCAGCCTGAGGCGCGTGATGCGTTGTTGGCGGTTTGTGAGCGGGCGGATGTATTCATCACAAACGTTCGTCCCGCTGCGATGCAGCGGCTTGGCCTTGGATACGACGATGTTGCCGCCGTCAATGCGCGCATGGTGTATGTCGATCTCGTCGGGTACGGGCAGGACGGGCCGTACGCTGCGAAACCCGCGTACGACGATCTGATTCAGGGGATCTCCGGGCTTGCTGCTACGTTTCGGCGAGTTGGCGATGGGGAGCCGCGCTTTGTGCCGGCGCTCATCGCGGATCGTATCACCGGGATGAATGCCGTGCATGCCGTGATTGCCGCGTTGTTTGCGCGCGAGCGGAGCGGCTCCGGGCAGCACGTCGAGGTGCCCATGTTCGAGACGATGGCGGAGCTCGTACTTTCCGACCATATCGGGGGGCATCTGTTTGACCCGCCCGCCGGGGAGTTTGGGTACAACCGTGCGCTCGCGCCGAACCGGCGGCCGCTGCGCACGCTCGACGGTTATGTCTGCATTTTGCTGTACACCGAGAAGCACTGGGAGCGGTTCTTCGAGATCGTCGGGCAGCAGGACCGGTATGCCGACGATGCGCGGTTGTCCGATCCGCACGTTCGGCGGCGGGAGTACGATGCGGCGTACGGGATCGTGGCGGAAATCGTCGCGACGCGCACGTCGGCCGACTGGCTCGCATCGCTCGCGGCGGCGGACATCCCCGTCGTCCCGCTCGAAGACGTCGCCGATTTGCTCGACGACGAGCATTTGCGTGCGACGGGGTTTTTCTCGGACGAAGCGCATCCGAGCGAAGGCGCGTTGCGCGCCGTCCGGCGGCCGTTGCGGCTCAGCGGCGCGCCGGCGCTCGAACTGCGCCATGCGCCGCGGCTGGGCGAGCACGGTGAGGAGGTTTTGCGCGAGGCTGGATTGAGCGACGCGGCCGTTCGTGTGGCGCTCGGCGCGCCGGCGTTGCAACCGCCGCCCTAGGCGCGGCCGCGAATCGCAATCGGGGTTTTCGGGGCGGCGCGGCGGGCGCGCTCGAAGCGATCACCCCGCGAGGCGGCGGCGTTCGGCGGCAGCCGCGTCCGATGCGGGCTGCGCGGTGTAGGCTTCGATCGCGTATTGCGCCAGCATGCGCTGTGCGTTGAAGTGGCTTGCGTTGAATGCGATTGCGCCGCGCATCACGGCGAGGTACCGGTCGCGGTCATGGTTGTAGACCGGTAAAATCGTGTGTTCCAGTAGGGTGTAGAGCGCGTTCGCCGTTGCGTCGTCGTCGTGGCCTGTGTGCTCGTCGATCGACCAGCCCGTTATGCCGTCGAGCGCGCCTTCGATCCACCAGCCGTCCATCACCGAGAGGCTCGGCACGCCGTTCATCGCCGCTTTCATACCGCTCGTGCCGGACGCTTCGTTTGGCGGGCGCGGGGTGTTCAGCCAGAGGTCCGTCCCCGATGTCAGCGATGCGCCCCAGCTCATGTCGTAGTTCTCGACGTAGGCAATGTCGACGGAGCCCGCCAGCGCGTTGGCGCTGCCGACGATGTGCTGGATCATCGCTTTGCCGTCCCAGTCGCGCGGGTGCGCTTTGCCGCCGAATACCAATTGGATGCCGCCTGCGTTCTGCGCGATCCACGCGAGGCGGCCGGTGTCGCGCAGGATCAGGTCGTTGCGCTTGTACGCCGTGGCGCGGCGCGCGATGCCGATCGTGAAGCGGTTCGGATCGAGCAGCTTGCCCGTCGCGTGCGCGACGCGTTCGATCAGCGCGTGCTTCGCCGCGGCGTGCGCGTCTGCGATCTCGTGCAGCGGGATGCCGACGGCTTGGCGCAGCTGCCAGTTGTCGCGGCGCCAGCCCGGGAGGCGGCGGTCGAACAGCTCTTGGAACGGCGCCGACATCCACGTTCCCGCGTGGACGCCGTTGGTGATCGCGTGGAGGTCGGTGTCGGGGAACATCGCCCGCGACACTTCGCCGTGCTTCATCGCCACCGCGTTGGTGAAACGCGACGTGCGCAGCGCGAGGTGGGTCATGTTCAGCACGTCGTATTCGGCGAGGTTCAGCGCGCGCAGCGTCGCGGCGTAGTCGCCGCCTAGCACATCGTGCGCAAGATCGAGGCCGAAGCAGTCGTGGCCGGCCGGCACGGGCGTGTGCGTCGTGAAGACGCAGCGCTCGCGCACTCGCGCGAGGTCGTCGTGCGTCGGCGGACCGTGCGCGGTCGTGCGCGTTTCTTCCAGTAGCGCTAGCATCAGCAGCGCGGAGTGGCCTTCGTTCATGTGGAACGTGCCGACGCGGTCGTGGCCGAGGGCGCGCAGCATCGCAACGGTGCCGAAGCCGAGCAGGGCTTCTTGCTCGAGGCGGTAGCGCGCGTCGCCGCCGTAGAGCGCGCGCGTCAAGGCGCGCGCCGCGTCGTCGTTGTCGTCGCGGTCCGTGTCGAGGAAGTAGACCGGGACGTGGTGCCCATCGAAGCCCGTCACCGTGTAGCGCCACACGCCGGCGTGCACCGGGCGGCCGGAGATCGAGATCGTCACGACGGGCGCGAGCTGTTCGAGCGCCGCGCAGGGGTGCCAGCTTTGCGGCTCTTCGTGCTGCGCGCCCGACGCGTCGAGGTGCTGGCGAAAGTAGCCGTCGCGGTACAGCAGCGTCACGCCGGCCATCGGATAACCTGCGTCGGCCGCGGCGCGGATCACGTCGCCGGCGAGGACGCCGAGGCCGCCGCTGTACGTCGCGATCGTTGACGCGACCGCGATCTCCATTGAGACGTACGCGACGATTGGTTCGTGCATGAATTCTTTCTGTGGTGCTTACGCGGATTCGGCGGATGGGTGCGCCGCATACGCGGCCACCCACGGGGCGGTCGTGTAGAGCCGGCCGTCGCGGCGCACGACGCGCAGCCGGCCGCGCTGCGCTGCTTTGTAGAGGCGGTCCGGACGGCCGTTCGTTGCGAAGGCGGCGAGCGGGTGCAACTCGTCGACCGGTTCGACGACGTCCCGCAAGCGCTCGAGTCCGCGCGCCAGCGCGTTCCCGATC
>JALZBE010000140.1 GCA_030947665.1 Vulcanimicrobiota bacterium
ATGCGGTTGAGCTCCTCAGGGCTCGCCTCGCCGATGAAGATCGGGAAGATGTGGATGTGGCGCGCGTAGTCCGGTAGCGCGTTCCACTTCCGCTCGAACTTGTCATAGTTGTCGCCCTTGTTGTTCTCGCCGTCCGTCATCAGCACGATGGACGCGTACCGGCCCGCATCGGTCGCGCGGTCGCGCACCGCTTCGTCGAGCGCCGCTTCGAGCGCGGTGTAGATCGCGGTGCTGCCGTTCGCCTCGAGCGAGTCGGAAAGCTTTTGCACCGCGGCGAACACGGCCGGATCGTTCGCGCGCGTCATGTCGAACGTCTTGTCGATCTCGACCTGTTCGCTGAACGTGATGATCGTGATGCGCTCGCGGTTGTTGAAGCGCGCGAACTGCCCGGTGAGCGTGTCGTCGGCGCCGGTCAGCACGCCGAGTGCGTCCTGCACGCGTTCGATGCGCGTCTTGCTCGTGCCGTCCTTGCCGTCCATCGAGCCCGTCTTGTCGAGCACGTAGAATGAGTGCGCGGGTACGCGGTCCTGGTTGAGAAACCGCAGCAGCAGCTGCTGCACGGCGCTCGCCGACGCGGGGAACGCGGTCTCGGCGACGATCGCCGGGTAGTTCGACGTGACGGACGACTCGGTCGGGCGGCGGTGCGTCGTCTCGGCGATGCGCTTCTGTACGTCGGGCGTCTTGAGGTACGCCACGAGCTTGTCGTACGCGTCCTGTTTGGTCTGGTCCAAGAGGTCGATCGGGTAATCCGCGGTCACGACGCCGTCGGACGGGTAGACGCGGTCGAGCTTTTCGGTGAGCGCGCTGTTCTCGTTGAGCGTCTCGATGCTCGCTTCGTAGGTGATGATGCCGTCGGCGCGGTCTTGCGCCGCGAGGTACGCGTCGCTGAGCCAGCCGCTGCTGCCCGAGACGATCTTCTGCCCCTTGTAGAACGTCGTTATCGCGGCCTTGTTCACTTCGGACGGGCGCAGCGCGTCGCCGGTGCCCGCGAGCGCCGTCGAGATGCTCAGCACGGCGCTGAAGCCGGAGTTCGACGTGGACGGGTTCGTCATCGCGTAGCGGAACTTCCCCGCGGCGACGGCGGTTTGGATGTCGCGCCAGCGCACGCGTTTACCGCCGTCCCAGCCGAGGCGCTGCGCGACGGAGTGCTTCACGCCCACGATGACGGGCGAGAGCATGATGCGCGTGCGCGACTTCACCTTCTTGCCGGCGCTGCTCATGGCGAGGTATTTGTCCTGGGCGAACCACGCGGCGTCGTGATGGTCGCCGCCCCCGAGGCGGTCGATCCCCGCGATCGTGCCCGCGTAGGTCATCGCGACGTGCACGCCGGTCGCGTGCTCCGCGTCGGCAAGGATCGGCTCGACGTCCTTGAGCTCGGAGCCTGCGATGACGTCGAGCGTCGCGGTGGCCTTCGCGGTACTCGTGCCGCTCCCGCCGCCGCAACCCGCGAGCGACGGCAGCAGCACGGCCAGAACGAACGCCGCAGCGGCGCGGGCGCGCATGCTAGACGAGCCGCGCCGTCGTCGAATCGCCGCCGGTGCTCGTGTCCAGCTGCGCCACTTCGCCTGCCGCCCCGTCGCGGTGCTCCGAGATGTACTTCTTGGACTGCTCGATCATCGGCTGCAGCGCGGCGACCGATGCCTGGAACGACACGAGCGCTTTCTCCTTGTACGCGCTCACGCTGTCGATCGCGGCGGTCGTGTCCGCGAAGGCCTGCTTGAGCGTATCGATGCTCACCGTCGCGCTCGACGCCTGCTCGAACACGCGCTCGGTGTTCTCCTTGAGCATCGTCGCGGTATCGGCGATGACTTTATTCGTCGTCGTGTTCAGCGCGTCGATCTGGTCGAGCACGAGCTTCTGGTTCGCGAGCGCCTGCGCGACGATGACGGCCGTCCGCAGCGCCGCGACGGTGGTCGTGGTCGCGCGGTCGACGCCCTTGATGAGCTCCTCGTTGTTGTGGCGGATCAGGTCGAGCGCGAGATAGCCCTGCACGTTGACCGCCTGCTGGGTGGCGATGTCGACCTGCTTCTGGCGCGCGTAGAACAGCACGTCTTCCTTGAGGATCTTCACGCGCTCGGGATCGGTGACCGACGCGATCTGCGCTTCGATCGCTTCCGCGACTTTCTTCGCGAGGTACGCGTACTGCTCGAGCGTCCCCATCAGGGTCCACTCGTTCTCGCGCTCTTGGTCGATCGACGCGTCGTCGCGCATCAGCTGGTCGCGCGACGCATACAGCCCTTCGATGATCGCGTTGAGCTGGTGCTGCGACGACTCGTAGGAGTGGAAATAGTCGGCGAGGTGCGAGCCGAACGGGATGATACCCAGCAGCTTGTGCGGCGAGAACAGGTCGCCTTTGGTCGCGGGGTTCAGGTCCTCGACGATCCGGCGCAGCGCGAGCAGCTGTTTGGCGACGTCGGAGTTGCCGTCGAAGATGCCGCCGTTCATCGCGCGCACGGGCCGGTTCAGCAAATCGCTGGAGATCGCCGACGATTTCTGAATCTCCGCGTTGCCCATCGCGGAGATCGCTTGCACGCGCGACTTGAAGTCGTCCGAATGCACCGGCAGCCCGATGAGATCGCGCGCGAACGCCGCGACCTGCGAATCGAGTTTCGCGGTCTGATCCGAGGTGAGCGGGACACGCCCGACCGCGGTTTGCGGCGTGACGGGTACGACCGGCGGCGGCGGCGTCAGCGGGGGCGGCGGAGGCGTAAGGGCTGCCGTCGTTTCGGCAGTCGGCGGTGTCTGATCGCTCACGGTCGGTCTCCTAATTTGTCTGGTAGGCGCGCTCGATGCCTGTGATCATCGTCTCGAGGAACTCGTACGAGGGCGGGTCGACGACGTCGATGAGTTGGTCGGGCACTTTGACGTTGTTGCGGTTGAAGAAATCGCGCGTGTACGCGCCGTCCTGGATGCGAAAACCGTGCTCGACGGCGAGATGCTGCAGCGTCTCGTTGGTGGTCAGCAGCTGGCCGAGCTTGTCGCCGCGGTCGGTGATCGGGACGAAAGCGTGCTTGGTGTAGGTGGTCGGGCGCGGGTAGAGCAGCACCATGTCGGGGTTGCGGCCCTTCGGGTGCGCGAGCGCGTACTCGATGAATTGCGACTCATAGATCATCACCAGCGGCGCCTTGCCCATGCCGATCTGCACGTAGTCGTCGAACGGACCCGACGACGACGACTCCTCATAGCCCTGGCGCAGGAACAGCCCGTTGAGGCGCGACTGGACGCGCGCGATCTGCTCGCGGTCGCTCACGACGGCGTTGCCGTTGAGCACGTACGACGCGAGCGCGGCGTACATCGCGCCGGAGTTGGACTTGCGCGGGTCGGTGGTGGAGATCAGCACCGACTTGTTGACGTCGTACGCGCCGGCGGACTTGAAATCGTGCCAGCGCTTGCCGCCCGTCTCGGCGGTGATCAGCCCCTGCATGTTCGTGATGTAGTAATACTGGCCGTCGCGCTTCGCGATGCCGTTCGCGACGAGGATATTCGCTATCGGGCGCCACGACGCGACCGTCATCGGCGTGAAGAACGGCGTATACACGTCGCGCGCGTGCACGACCGCCTTCAGCCGCTGGCCCGACGGCGTCCCGGCTGGGAACGCGAAGTCGTACGTCGCGAGATCGGTGCGGGTGGTCATGGCGCGGGAGCCCGACGTCTCGATATGGAGGTCGATGCCGTTGCGGCGGAGCTCGTCGAGCACGCGCGGATCGCGCAGGTATGGCTCTTTCTCCGAACCGACGAGCCCGCGCACCGTCACGACGGCACGGTCCGCACGGTTCTTGCTCGCCTCGCGTGTCGACAGGTACACCGCGAACGCGACCGCGACGAGGAGGATCACGAGGGCCACGGGCCCGAGCACGCGACGAAGGGTCACAGAGTACGGTTCCTCCTGCGGCACGGGGCACGGCGTGGGCTCACGCCGCCGCTCTACCGTTACGGCCGTTCGAGGTTTCGCACCCTTGGTTCGGGTCCCCGCTCGGTCCGGAAATCGGGATGACGCCATACCGCGACGACCTTGCCGGCGTCGACGGGGGCGGCGTCGTCGAGCACCGCCTCGGGCGGACCGAGTGCGAACGGCGGCGCCGCGAGGTTGAGCGGGCGCCAATAGCCGAGCGCGACGTCGGCGTTGTGCGCGACGCTGCTCGTCGTCGTCGCCATGAAGAACGAGATCCGCGAGCGGCGCCAGTTGTCGACGACGCGCAGCGCATCGGCGAGCGGAAGATGGAAAAGGCTCTCGCGGCAAAGCCAAACGTCGGCGTCAGGCGGCGTGTCTTCGACGACGTCGGCGACGCGAAACGTTCGCCCGGGTGCCTCATAGCGCTCGCGAAGCGACGCAACGAGCTCGGGGACGATGTCGGCGCCGATGTACTGAATGCCGGGTGGCAAGCGGACGAGCCGCATCCAGTTGAAATCACCGCACGGCGCGTCGTAGAGCACGCGCGCGCGAGCTTCGAACAAGAACGCGCTGAGCGCGGCGCGGAACGACTCCGTCCGCGCGACGCGCGAACCGGGGCCGGAGCGAGATTCCGAATCGCCCCAGAGATTTTCGTGCCAGATCCGCGAAAACGCAGCGGTGCGCGCCGCTCGCCGCGCCGGTTCTGGAGGTTCGGGCGGCGTCAAACGCCGAGGTGCGCCGCCAGCCACGCCACCCGGTCGTCGTGCGCGGTGGCGTCGTCGAGCGCGTGGTCCAGCTTGTAGGCTTTGAACGTGCGGTCGCGGTTGGGGACGGCGTTGCGCAGCGCGATCCCCGTCGCTTGCGACACGTACTCGTCGAGCTGGCCGAATTGCAGCAGCATCGCCTTCTGCTTGCCTTGCGCGAGCCAGCCCGGCAAGTCGAACGCGCTCATCTTCGCGACGTACGCCCCCGGATCGGCCGGCTGTTTGCCGAGCAGATACCACTCCCAGAACGAGAGCGTCGGCGTCATCAGCACCGCGTACTGCGCGCGGTCGTCGACCGCCAGCAGCAGCGCGCCTTCCATCGCACCGAAGTCGTGGCCGACGTACGCGATCCGTTCCTTGTCGACACCGTAGACTTGCGTCAGGCAGTCGAGCGCGCGGCGCAGTGTGATGACGTGGGCGATCGTGTCGGCGTAGTCCGTGTCGGTGCCGCGTACGCCGGTGAACCAGTTCTTCTCGGACCACGGCATGTCGACCAAGAGCGAGACGACGCCGCGCTTGGCCAGCTCCTGCGCGTCGGTCATGAATTCGGTGTGGTTCGTCGTCGACGTCTCGCCGAGCCAGTGGACCCAGAGCACGGCGGGCGACTTCTTCGGCAGACCCCGCGGCACGACCAGTACGGAGCTGATCTCCTTCTCACCGGGCCCGTTGAAGTCGAGCGTCTTGTAGTCGTGGCCGTTGAAGCGCGGCGCGAGCACTTCGTGGTCCTCGACGAGTACTCGAAGGTCGGTGCACTCGGCGCGGGCGGTGGCGCCGCGGGTGCGGTGGCGAGCAGCACCAGCGCGGCAAACGGAGCGGCCAGAGAACGCATTCCTCGGACTCTGCCGGGCGCGCGGCGGGTTCCTGCGCCGTTTCGCGAAGCGTGGCCGGATGACGACCACGACCGCTGCGCCCGCCTCGGCCCTGCACGAACGCCTCGAGGCGTTCATGGAGTCCGACGTCTACCCCAACGAGCACGTCTATCACGAACAGCTCCGCAGCGGGGCGACGCCGTGGGCGCAGCCGCCGGTCATGGACGAACTCCAGGCAAAAGCGCGCGCGATCGGGCTGTGGAACCTGTTTCTGCCGGAGCCCGAGTGGGGCGCCGGGCTCACCAACCGCGAGTACGCGCCGCTGTGCGAGGTGATGGGCCGCTCGGAGATCGCGCCCGAAGTGTTCAACTGCAGCGCGCCCGACACGGGCAACATGGAAGTGTTCGCGCGCTACGGCAGCGACGCGCACAAGGAGCGTTGGCTCAAGCCGCTGCTCGACGCGAAGATCCGGTCGGGCTTCTCGATGACCGAGCCCGCGGTCGCGTCGTCCGACGCGACCAACATCAGCGCGGAGATCGTGCGCAAGGGCGACGACTACGTGATCAACGGGCGCAAGTGGTGGACGTCCGGCGCCGGGCACCCGCGCTGCAAGGTGCTGATCTTCATGGGCCGCTCGAACCCGAGCGCGCCGCCGCACCGCCAGCACACGATGGCCGTGGTGCCGATCGAAGCGCCGGGCGTCACCGTGCTGCGCACGCTGTCGGTGTTCGGCTACGACCACGCGCCGCATGGCCACGCGGAGATCGACTTCGACAACGTGCGGATCCCGGCCGACGACGTGCTGGTCGCCGAAGGCCGCGGCTTCGAGATCGCGCAGGGCCGGCTCGGGCCGGGCCGCATCCACCACTGCATGCGTGCGATCGGCCTGGCGGAACGCGCGCTGGAATCGATGGTGAAGCGCGTGAAGGAGCGCACCGCGTTCGGCCGGCCGCTCTCGGAGCAAGGCGTGATCATGCAGTGGATCGCGGAGTGCCGCATCGAGATCGATCAAACGCGCCTGCTGGTATATAACGCGGCCGAGAAGCTCGACGCGTTCGGCAACAAGGTCGCGCGCAACGAGCTCGCGATGGTGAAGGTCGCGGCGGCGAACATGGCGTGCCGCGTGGTCGACCGCGCGATCCAGGCGTTCGGTGCGGCCGGCGTGAGCAGCGACCAGCATCTCGCCGCGGCATACGCGCACGCGCGTACGCTGCGCCTGGTCGACGGGCCCGACGAAGTCCACCTG
>JALZBE010000141.1 GCA_030947665.1 Vulcanimicrobiota bacterium
GTTCAGCGACAGGTACACGATGCTGCGGTCCCACGGCGACATGTTCGACGTCGACGCGTGCACGATGTTGCAGTGGAACATCAGCATCGAGCCCGCCGGACCGAGCGGGGCGATCAGCCCGCCGTGGTCCGCCATCGCGCGCACGGTCGCGTGATCGAGCGTCCACAGCGGATACGACGTCGTCGTGGTGTCGTGATCCGCTCCGAGATAGCCCGCTTTGTGCGAGCCCGGGATGATCATCAGCGGGCCGTTGCACGCGGTGACGTCGTCGAGGAACACCGAGATGTTCATGGCGCGGGGGTCGGCCATGTCGTCGTCGTTGATCCAGGTGCCGTAGTCCTGATGCCACTGCCACTGCTCGCCCTCGAACGCAGCTTTGGCGTTGATCTTGAACTGATGCATGTAGACGTCGCCGCCGAGGATCTGCTGCACCGGCTCGACCAGGCGCGGGTGGCGCGCGAGGCGGCCGTACGCTTCGTCGTAGGTCTGGCAAGCGAACGCGGTGCGCGGCGCGCCGCTGCGTTTCTCGCGCACGATCTCTTGCCGGTCGAGCTTGAAGATCTCGTCGCGGTGCTCGCGCAGCACGCGCACTTCATCGGGAGTGAAGCGGCTGGGCAGAAAGAGATATCCGTCCACTTCGAGTGCGCGGAGCTGGTCGGCGGTCAACTGCATCGTCGTCTCCGGGTTGCGTGATTGGGACCTGAAGAATTCGCTCAGTGGTGCGAAGTTCCCCATGCCATCGACGTGATTTTCCATGCGGTGCCGGACTTCGCGACGACGAACGTCCAGCTGCCTTCCTCCGACATCGGCTTCGCCGCCATTGTCGCGGTGAAGGTGACCTGCGCGACGACGTATGCTTTGGATCCGGTAACGTCGATAAACGGCTTGGGCGCGACGGTCCCTTTGAACCCGCTCAGCTTCGCCTGTGCTGCGAACGCTTTGAACGCCGCAGCCCAGCGGACGCACGTATCCGGACCGGACCACGAGTACGGCGCGAACTCATCGATGATCGCCGTCGACGGCGCGCATGCGGCGCGGAGCGCCGCGGTTGCTTGCCCTCCTGCATCGGGCCGAAACTCTCAGTTAGCACTCAAGGTTGTAGAGTGCGAATGAACGTTGAACGTATGACCCAGCGCGTTCAAGAGGCGCTCAATGCGGCGTACACGCGCGCGGTCTCCGAGCACCACACGCAGACGACGCCCGAGCACCTGCTCGCCGCGATCCTCGACCAGACCGACGGCGTCGCCGGCCCTATTTTGACCAAGGCGGGTCTCGATCCGCAAGACGTGGACCAGCGTGCAACGCGCGCCGTCGCGGCCTTGCCGCGGCTGCAGGGATCGAACGCGGACCAGAGCCACGTCACCGTCGCGCCCGCGCTCACGCGGCTGCTCGGCAAAGCCGACGACGAGGCGAAGTCGCTCAACGACGACTACGTCTCGATCGAGCACGTGCTGCTCGCGATGACCGCCGACGGCGGCGCGGTCGGCAAGCTGTTCCGCGAGCTCGGCCTGAGCCGCGAGAAGCTGCTCGCCGCGCTGCGCGACGTGCGCGGCAACCAGCGCGTCACGACGCAGAACCCCGAAGGCACGTATCAGTCGCTCGAACGCTACGGCCGCGACCTCACGAAAGCCGCGGAACAGGGCAAGCTCGATCCGGTGATCGGCCGCGACGACGAGATTCGGCGCGTCGTGCAAGTGCTCTCGCGGCGCACCAAAAACAATCCCGTCCTCATCGGCGAGCCCGGCGTCGGCAAGACCGCGATCGTCGAAGGGCTCGCGCAGCGCATCGTGCGCGGCGACGTCCCCGAAGGCTTGAAAGACAAGCGCCTTATCTCGCTCGACATGGGCGCGCTCATCGCGGGCGCGAAATATCGCGGCGAATTCGAAGAGCGCCTCAAGGCGGTGCTCAAGGAAGTCACCAGCGCGGCGGGCCGCGTGCTGCTGTTCGTCGACGAGCTGCACACCGTCGTCGGTGCGGGCAAGACCGAAGGCTCGATGGACGCAGGCAATTTGATGAAGCCGCTGCTCGCGCGCGGCGAGCTGCACATGATCGGCGCGACCACGCTCGATGAGTACCGCAAGTACATCGAAAAAGACGCCGCGCTCGAACGCCGCTTCCAGCCGGTGTTGGTCGACCAGCCGTCGGTGGAAGACACGATCTCGATCCTGCGCGGTTTGCGCGAGCGCTACGAAGTGCACCACGGCGTGCGTATCAAAGACGCCGCGCTCGTCGCCGCCGCCGTGCTCTCGAACCGGTACATCGCGGACCGCTTCCTCCCCGACAAGGCGATCGACCTCGTCGACGAGGCCGGGGCGAAGCTGCGCACCGAGATCGACTCGATGCCGACCGAGCTCGACGAAGCGTCGCGCCGCATGATGCAGCTCGAGATCGAACGCGAAGCGCTGCGCAAGGAGAACGACAGCGCGTCCAAAGCGCGGCTCGAGAAGCTCGAGCAAGAGCTGGCGGAGCTGCACGAGCAGACCGACGCGCTGCGCGCGCGCTGGCAGTCCGAAAAAGACGCGGTCGCGAAAGCGCGCGAGCTGCGCGAGCAGATCGAGGCGACAAAGCTGGAGATCGACCGCGCCTCGCAGGCGTCGGACTGGGCGAAGGCATCGGAACTGAAGTACGGCCGGCTCGCCGAGCTCGAACGCACGCTGCGCGAAAAAGAAGCGGCGCTCGGTTCCGGTCAGTCGCGCCTGCTCAAAGAAAAAGTCGACGAAGAAGACATCGCCGGCATCGTCAGCCGCTGGACGGGCATCCCGGTCAGCAAGCTGCTCGAAGGCGAGATTCAAAAGCTGCTGCATCTCGAAGAGGAATTGCACCGCCGCGTGATCGGGCAGGACGAGGCGGTCACCGCCGTGTCGGAAGCGATCGTGCGCGCGCGCTCGGGTCTGGGCGATCCGAACCGCCCGCTGGGATCGTTCTTGTTCCTGGGCCCGACGGGCGTCGGCAAGACGGAGCTCGCGCGCGCGCTGGCGTCGTTCCTGTTCGACGACGAGCGCGCGATGATTCGCATCGACATGTCGGAGTACCAGGAGAAGCACACCGTCGCGCGGCTGCTCGGCGCACCGCCGGGATACGTCGGCTACGACGAAGGCGGCCAGCTCACCGAAGCGGTGCGCCGGCGCCCGTTTTCGGTGCTGTTGTTCGACGAGATCGAAAAAGCGCACCCCGACGTGTTCAACGTCTTCTTGCAGATCCTCGATGAAGGCCGGCTCACCGACGGTCAGGGCCGCACGGTGGACTTCAAGAACACGATCGTCGTCATGACGTCCAACGTCGGCTCGCACCGCATCCTCGATGCGTCGGGCGACATGGGCGCCGCGGATTATGCGGTCATGCGCGCGACGGTGCTCGACGAGTTGCGCCAGCACTTCCGCCCGGAGTTTCTCAACCGCGTGGACGAGATCGTCGTGTTCCATAAGCTCACCGAAGAGCAGCTCAAGGCGATCGTCGAGATCCAGCTCGACCGCGTGCGCGCCCGGCTGCGCGACCGCCGCGTCCAGCTCGAGATCACCGACGACGCGAAGACGCACCTCGTGCGAACCGGCTCCGAGCCGGCGTACGGCGCGCGCCCGCTCAAACGCGCGATCCAGCGTGAGGTCGAAACGCCGCTGGGGCGCAAGATCCTCGCGGGCGAGGTCCGCGACGGCGACGTGGTCCGCATCGGCTTCGACCTCGACAAGGGCGAGCTGACGTTCAAGGTCGTTGAGGCGCTCCCAGACCTACCGGCGTTCCGGTAGCGCTGGCTTTTTTACACTGGTTTTGATATAAGTCAGATGTGTCACCCCAGTTTCGAGGTGTCGCGCTGGAACTCCGGCGCGCAAGAAAAGCTCGCGGCCTAAGTCAAGAAGAGCTGAGTAAGCAACTCGGCATCGGCCAAGGGACGCTTTCTCGCGCCGAGACGACGACCGACATCCAGTTCGGAACCCTCCAGCAGATCGCGCGCGCGCTCGACCTCGAGCCGATGCTCGTTCCGCGCCGCCTCGTGCCCGTCGTCGATGCCGTCTTGCAGCACGGCATGAGCGGGGTTGCCGAGCCGGACGACGACGAGGCGTACGACGAAGCCTACGACGAGCCTGGCGGCAAAAGCGGATGAACGCGTCGCGCACGTCCGTGCTCGACGTTTGGCTTCACGATCGTCACGTCGGCACGATCACCAACATCGTCAACGACACGAACATCTTCGTCATGGACGACGACTATCGCGACGATCCGGGCGCGCCGGTCCTCAGCTTCAAAGCCTTCCGCGATGCGACCGGCACGTACCGCCAGGCGTTCCGGCCTACCCGGACGCGGTTGCATCCGTACTTCTCGAACCTGCTTCCCGAAGGTTACCTTCGAACGTACCTCGCGCGTCACGCGCAGGTTAAAACCGTACGCGATTTCCCGCTCATCTGGATTCTCGGCCGAGATCTTCCCGGCGCGCTGCGCGTCGTCGACGAACGTGGCGCCGACGGCCCCGCCGCGAATGCGGACAGCAACGATGCGACCGATAGGCCGGCCGACGACGTTCTTCGATTCTCGCTTGCGGGCGTTCAGCTCAAGTTCAGCGCGAGCGGCGATCCGAAGCGCGGCTTGACGATCCCCGCAGCGGGGATGGGAGGCCACTGGGTCGTGAAGATGCCGGATCAGCGCTTCAAGCGCGTGTCTGAGAACGAGTTCTCGATGATGTCGTTTGCGGAAGCGGTCGGCATCGAAGTGCCCGATGTCGGGTTGGTCGACCCGACGACGATCGCCGGTATGCCCGGTGACATGCGGAACCTCACCGGCGACGCGTTCTACATCGAGCGATTCGATCGCTTGCCGTCAGGCGCTCGCGTCCTCACCGAAGATTTCGCGCAAGCCAACGGCATCTTCCCCGAACGAAAGTACTCGCAGTTCAGCTTCGATCTGCTTGCGGAGCAAGTCGCCCAAGTCGACGGTGTGCGCGGAATGCTCGAGCTGACTCGCCGCCTCGTGTTCAGCGCCGGGATCGGGAACGGCGACATGCACGCGAAGAACTGGTCGGTGATCTATCGCGACGGCCGCAACGCGACGCTCGCGCCGGCGTACGACTACCTTTCGACCATCGTGTATATGCCCGACGATGATCTCGGTATGAACCTGCTCGGGTCGAGATCGTTCGACGATTTCGACGAGGCTCGTCTGCGCGCTCTCGCCGATCGCGCGCTCGTTCCGGCCAAGCCGGTCATCGATGCGGCGCACGACATGGTGGCACGGATGCGCGAGACGTGGCCGAAGCTCGCCGCCGACCTGCCGCTGGACGCGGCCGATCGAGCTCTGATCACGGCGCACATGGATCGCGTCCCGCTCTTTCGTGCGCCGGTGACGGGCATCGGCATCGATGCCCGCGGCCGCGTGTTGCGCCGCTCACGACGCACGGCGCGCTAGGCTGGCCCGGGTTCTCCGACAAAGGTCGGAAAACCCGTCGGCGGGAACGGACCGTCATTCGTCATCATCCCGAAACGGAGATTTTTCATGACCAAGATCATGTCCGCATTCCTCACGCTCTGTCTCGTCGCCGCGCTCGGCGCCGGGGCCCAGGCGGCCAGCGGCAAGCATATGGACTCCATGCACGGCGGCATGGGCATGGGTAAGCACCACTGCGCGCCCGGCCAGCATTGGGTCAAGGGCTACAAGAACAAGAACGGCAAGCACGTCAAGGGCTACTGCCGCTGATCGACGAGGAGCCCCGCGCAAGCGGGGCTCTTTCCGCGCTATGACACCGTAATGACGTCTGACGAGGAACGAAAACGCGCGGTGGGTTTCGCCGCCGTCGACCGCTACGTGCGGCCGGAGACGTGCATCGGGCTCGGTACCGGGTCGACCGCGCGCTGGGCGGTCGTGCGCGTCGGCGAACGCGTCGCGGCGGGCGAACGGATCGTCGCCGTCCCGACGTCCGGCGTGACCGAACGGCAATGCCGCGAGCTCGGCATCCCGCTCGTGCCGCTGGGCGAGCGCGAGATCGACGTCGCGATCGACGGCGCCGACGAGGTCGCCGCCGACTGGTCGCTCACCAAAGGCGCCGGCGGCGCGATGTTTCGCGAGAAAGCGGTCGCGCTCGCGGCCGAGATCTTCGTGGTGATCGTCACGCCGGAGAAGCTTGTGACGCGGTTGGGCGCGTTCCCGACGCCCGTCGAGGTCGTTCCGTTCGCGCTCGCCACGGTCATCAGCGGGATCTCCGCAGCGCTTCCCCACGTGCGCATGAAACAGCGCAAGACGGACTTGGCGCCGTTCGTCACGGACAACGGCAACGCGATCCTCGACTGCTCGCTCGGCCCGATCGCCGACCCGGAGATCTCCGACATCGTGCTGCGTGCGATCCACGGCGTTGTCGCGACGGGACTTTTCCCGGCCTCGCTCGTCGACGCGGTGCTCGTCGGGGACGACAACTGCGTGCGCGAGCTGACGCGCCCGAGTAACGTCTTCCCGCTTCAGCGCGGCTCGGATTGACGTGACGGCGTGCATGCTGCTCTCGAGCCAGGTTCGGCGCCGCGCCGTCAGAAAAACGGCTAGATCGAATACTCCCACGTGTTCCAGAACGTGGACACGGCGTGCGCGGGCTTGTAGTTTTGCATGTCGTCGCTCACGATGTCCATCCGGCGCGTGAACCACATCGTGATCCACGGAACCTGGTCCACCAGAATGCTTTGGATCTTGTCGTACGCGCGCTTGCGCGTCGCGCGGTCGTACGACGAAAGCG
>JALZBE010000589.1 GCA_030947665.1 Vulcanimicrobiota bacterium
GTGCAAGGGCTACCGGTCGTGTTTGCGATCGACCGCGCCGGTTTCGTCGGCGACGACGGCCCCACGCACATGGGCCTGTACGACATCGCCTACCTGCGCACGCTGCCCGGCATCACGATCATGGCGCCGCGCAACGAGCACGAGGTCGGGCCGATGCTCGATCTCGCGCTCGCGCTCGACGCGCCCGCCGCAATCCGCTACCCGCGCGGCTCCACCAGCGGCAAGCACGACGAGCCGCTCGCGCCGCTCGCGCTCGGGCACGCCGAGGTGCTCCGCACGGGCAGCGATGTCGCGATCCTCGCGCTGGGCAATACGGTCGACGCCGCGCTCGACGCGTGCGACCTGCTCGCGGATTCGGGCTTGCAGCCGACCGTCGTCAACGCGCGTTTCGTCGCGCCGCTCGACGAGACGCTGCTGCTCGGGCTCGCGGAGACGCACCGCCGCTTCATCACGCTCGAAGAGCACAGCCTCGCCGGCGGCTTCGGCTCGGCGGTGGTGGAGTTCGTCAGCGACCACGGCCTCAACGTCGCCGTCGAGCGCATCGGCGTCCCCAACGTGCTCGTCCAGCACGCCAGACCGGAAGCGCAGCGCGCGCAGTTCGGCCTCTCCGCGGAGAACGTCGCCGCCCGCGTCCGAGCCCTCAGCCCAACCCCGACCGCCTAACGTAACAGGAAGTTTTTGGGGATGGGGCCAAGCCCCGGCGGTTCTTTTCACGCCAGGTCCAGGAGTCTGCCCATCGTGCTTCCCATGTTGCTCGCCGCCGCGTCCGCCGCGCCGGTCGCCGCCAAGGCGGCGGTCCCCGCCGTCCAGGCGACCGCGCTCCCGCAAGCGGTGACGCTGCCGCCGAGCCTGTTCGACGCGACGCCGCACTCGGGGTTGGCGCTGCATGCGCCGTGGCTGACGCACACGTTCGCGGGATTCTTCGTCGTGCTCGGCGTGCTGCTGGTGGTGCTGCTCGCGATTCAGACGACGAAGCAGGAAGGCTTGAGCGGCACGCTCGGCGGGCGCGTCGAGTCGTCGACGCGGCGGCTGGGGCTCGACGCGCAGATCGCGCGCGTGACGCAGTTCGTCGCGATCGCGTTCGTCGTCGTCGCGACGATCATCAGCCTGTCGGGCATTTAGGGCTAATTCTTGGCGCTGCTCGAAGTCAACGACCTCAAGACGACGTTCCGAACCGAGGACGGCACCGTCGCCGCCGTCAACGGCCTGTCGTTCGCGGTCGAGCCCGGCCGAACGCTGGGGATCGTCGGCGAGTCCGGTTCCGGTAAATCGGTCACCTCGCTTTCGATCATGCGCCTTCTCGCCCAGAACGGCACGATCGAGCGCGGCACGATCCGCTTCAAGGGCGAAAACCTGCTCGAGAAGAGCGAAGCGGAGATGCGCAAGATCCGCGGCCACGACATCGCGATGATCTTCCAGGACCCGATGACGTCGCTCAATCCCGTCCTGACCATCGGCGAGCAGATCGCGGAAGCGGTCCGGCTCCATCTGCACATGAACAAAAAAGACGCGCTCGACAAAGCGGTCGAGATGCTCAAGCTCGTCAAGATCCCGGTGCCGGAGAAGCGGCTCAAAGACTATCCGCACCAGTTCTCGGGCGGGATGCGGCAGCGCGTGATGATCGCGATGGCGCTGTCGTGCGATCCCGCGGTGCTGATCGCCGACGAGCCGACGACCGCGCTCGACGTGACGATCCAAGCGCAGATCATCGAGCTGATGAACGAGATGCAGGAGCGGCTGGGCTCCGCGATCGTCCTCATCACCCACGACCTGGGCGTGGTCGCGGAGACGTGCGAGAACGTCCTCGTGATGTACGGCGGCAACATGGTGGAGTACGGCACGGCGCAAGAGATCTTCGAGCAGCCGAAGATGCCGTACACGATGGGGCTGCTGGAATCGCTGCCGCGTCTGGACCAGGCCGGCTCGCGCCTGGTGCCGATCGAGGGGCAGCCGCCCAACCTGTTGCGCATGCCGTCGGGCTGCGCGTTCGCGCCGCGCTGCCGCTACCGCATGCCGATCTGCGACGAGCCGGTGCCGCTCTATGATTTCGGCGGCGGACACGTCGCGCGGTGCTTCCTCTACGACGAGCGGGCCGACGCGCAGAAGCCGATCCCGGCCGAGAACCATCCGATCATCCCGAACTCCGCCGTCGCGAAGACGCCGCAGGAGCTCGCGCGATGACGAATCCGACTCCGAACCCGTCGCCGGCGAGCTTCAGCGACAACGGCGTCGCGGCCGTACCGGCCGACGACGATCTCGTCGTCGTCCGCGACCTCTACAAGTATTTCCCGATCACCGCGGGCATCTTCAGCCGGCACGTCGCCGACGTCAAAGCGGTCGACGGGATCGACTTCGAGATCCGCCGCGGCGAGACGCTCGGCCTCGTTGGCGAGTCGGGTTCCGGCAAGACGACCGCGGGACGCGTGATCCTGCGCCTCACGGAAGCGACGAAGGGCAGCGTCACATT
>JALZBE010000590.1 GCA_030947665.1 Vulcanimicrobiota bacterium
GAAAGCCGACACGCTCTCGCTCACCGCGTTCGAGGTCGGCCTCTTCGGCTGGATGGCGGCATCGTATTTCGTCTTCTTTCACCCGCATCTCAAGCCGGATCAGCCGACTTATTGGTTCATGATGCAGGTCGGGATGCTTGTCGGGTTCGCGACATCGTACCCGATGAACTGGTGGCTCATCCGTACGGGGATAAAAGAGCGGATGGAGCGGTAACGACGCATCGACCGCTGCGGTGAGGCCGGCCCTCCGCAATCGGTGGTGGGGACCGGAAACAAGACGAAACCCGCGCTCGACTTCTCCGAAGGCACTTCGCGCATCACGCGATCGACTTCGATCTGAGTCGTTATCGCTGAACGTTCGCCGCCGCGCGCGAGCCATCACGACCGGTCGCCGGCGGCAGCCGCCGCGCCGCCGCGCGATCCTCCGGTCGCGTGAAGGCGTCGTCGATAGAGGTTTCGACCCGCAGCCGGTATCGTTCGAGGACGGGGCGATACCCCGGTGCGACGGCCTCTTCGAGATCGACGACGAGCGTCCGCACTTTGCGCATGACGTGCAGCGACCCGCGTCCGTAGTGAAGAATCTCCTCCAACGAAGCATCGACGAACGCACTCCACGTCGGGCGTGGAACGAAGACGCGCACCACGCCGCGATCGTCCGGGTACACGTCGGAGCGCGGTTCGTCGGCTGCGACCGCGCGCAACAACTCCGCCAGCTGGTCCAAGACGAGGACCGCCGTCGTCGGATCGTTGATGCCGGGCGAAAGCGCCTTGTTCGCAATGTCGACGAGCTGGCGGAAGCCGAACAACGGATCGGCGCGCATCGATCGCTCGCGCTCAATGGAGATCGCGCGCCCGGCGCGCTCGATCTCGCCGGGACTGAGCGCTCGCGAGCACCAGGCGCGAACGACCGGCGAGCCGGTGCGCACGAAGTCCCCGGCTAGCGGTATCACCTCGAAGCGCGCGTCGATCACCGCGCCGAACCGGACGAGAGCACCCGCATCGATTCCGGCCACGCTTCCGTGCCGTCGCGCGCGGACGATTTCCGGTTCTTGAGACGGCGGCACGAAAGCGGCGAGCGGCGGCCGGTTTCGCTGGGATCGGGCGAGGGTCGTCGCGGTCTCGCGCGCCGCGACCCCGATGACGGTCACCGCACGGATCCGCTCGGCGATGTGGTTGATGTACACCACGAACATGGCGAGGCTCAGCCACACGAGACTGATCGCGACGTACGTCGACAAGCCGGGTACGAACGGCGCCGCGGCGCTCTCGCGCAGTTCGCGCAAGACGAAGATTGCGAACGCGAACGTCGCGATGAACGTGCCGAGCGCGGTCTGAATGATTCGATCGCGAAAGAACGATCGCATGACGCGCGGCGAGAACTGACTGCTCGCCAACTGTAGCACCAGGATCGTCGAGGAAAAGACGAGCCCGATGAAGGTAATCATGGAGCCGGCGATCGTGGCGAGGAGCTGCCGCGCGCCCTGCGGCGAGCCGCCGTAGAGAAACCACGCCTTGGTCGAGACGTCCAGCGTCTGGTCGAACGCGAGCAGGCCGCGTGAAAGCGCGAAAGCGAGCACGAACGCGAGGAGCGGAATGAGCCAAAGATTCGCTGCCAATGCATCGGTCAGCTTGCCGAGTCGTCCGTTCACGTGCAGTTCTCCGCGGGCCGCACCGGTCGCGTTACGTGAGGCGAGGCATTCCGTGCCCCCACGTATCGGGTGGAGAGAGATCGCGCCGGATTACGGGCTTTTCCATGTTGCGCTTCCCACCGGCAAAGATCGCGTCTCCTTCGCGGGACAAGTAGTCACCGATGCGGGCCGCGAGGGCCATGACCGTCAAGCCGGGATTGGCCGACCCCTGTGTCGGCATGATGCTGCCGTCGCAAACGAACAGGTTCTCCACGTCATGCGTGCGGCCGAACTCGTCGACCACCGACGCGGCCGGATCGTCGCCCATGCGCGCGGCGCCGACGAGATGCGCGTACCGGGCTTCCTGAACGACTTCTTGCGCGCCGGCGGCCCACATGACGTCCATCGTCTTGTTCTTGCCGAACGCGATCAGCTTCTCGTCGTTGTCCTGCAGGTTGAACGTGACTTTCGCTACGGGCAATCCGAAGCGGTCCTTCTCGTCGGCCAACTGCACGCGATTCTCCGCGTGCGGCAAGATCTCACCGAGAAAGCCGAAGCCGGCCCAGTGGTTGTAATCCATCATCACGCGCCGCATCCCCCAGCCCCAGGCGCCCTTCGCGACCATCATCTGCTTCGCGAATGCGATCGGCAGCGGCCCGACGGTCTGAATCGCGAAGCCCCGCGCGAAATCGCGGGCCGGATCCGTTTCATAGAACTCCTCAGTGAGCGCGTGCGCCGGCGGCGCCTTGTACATGCGGACGGGTTCCTCGAAACGCCCCATGATCACGTTACCCGCCTGCGCCATCAGGTAGCGCCCCACGGTATCGCTCGAATTGGCA
>JALZBE010000142.1 GCA_030947665.1 Vulcanimicrobiota bacterium
GATCATCGCGCGGCAGCTCGGCGGAGTCGCGATGGTGGCGAGCCCTTCGCGCGCGCCGCGCTCGATCGCGAACAGCAGCCGGGCGGTGTCCGCGGGCGTGATGATGTTCTCGCTGACCCGCCACGATGGCACGACGTCGGCGAAATGGCGCCCGAGCCGCGAGTTCGTCATGCCGGCGAGCTGCATCGTCGCGTTGACGGTGCTCATCCCGAACGCCGTGATCAGCGTGTTCGACGCCGCGTTGTCGCTCACGCGGATCATCGCCTTGACGAGCGTATCGAGGCTCCATTCTTTCCCGGGCCGCGAGCCGGCGAGCACGTCGGAGCCGCCGATCAAGTCGGGCGCGCGCGTCTTCACGGTGTCGGACGGCTTCGCGGTGCCGGCGTCATACGCGCGGTAGACCGTCGTCATGATCGCAAGCTTGATCACCGACGCCGCTGCAAACTTCTCGTCCGCGCGCACCGCTACGACAGGCGGTCCGTCGCCCATCGTGCGCGCGACGACGCCC
Organism: Vulcanimicrobiota bacterium; assembly: GCA_030947665.1. Lineage (GTDB taxonomy): Bacteria > Vulcanimicrobiota > Vulcanimicrobiia > Vulcanimicrobiales > Vulcanimicrobiaceae > Vulcanimicrobium. The sequence goes on from JALZBE010000142.1 coordinate 509, forward strand.
GTGATGCCGGGGATCCCGTCGAGGAGGTCGCTCACGTCGAGCGCAGGCACCGCAGCCGCCGCGGGCGTTGGAGACGCCGCGGGCGTTGCGGATGGAAGAGGGCTCGCGGTTTGCGCGAACGCGGGGCGCGGCAGCGCGAACGCCGCGAGCGCGCCGCTCACGAAGAGGCGGCGTCTCACTTCGTGACGCGCTCCATCAAGAACGCCGCGAGCTGGTCGCCCATCTCGCGCAGCCGCGGCTTCATCCACGCGCGCTGCGCCGGACACGTCAGCTCCCCGAATTCGACCAGCATCTTCTCGGGCGCGTCCACGAGCCGGAAGCCGTAATACTTGTGCTCGTTCTCGGTGAAGTTCTCGCCGACGAAGCGAAACGGAAACCAGGCACGATAGCGCGTCTCCCATGCGTCGACGAACGCGCGGCTCGTCGTCTCCGGAAAGCCGACGGACGCGCCGCTCGCGCATTCTTTCGCGCCGTCGAAGTGCACGAACACCGCCGCGCGCGCGCTGTCGTGCCCGACGTAGTCCGCGGGCCGCCGCAGCACGCTGTATCCGTGTTCGCGCAGCACGCGTGTCGCCTCGTCGGCGACGACGACGGTCCAGGCGATCTCGCGCTCGCCCGCGGCGCCCGCGCCGAGGTTGCATGCACGGGCAGGAAACAGCGCGCAGCTTGCCGGGCGCCCTTCGTGACCGGCTTGCACCAGCACGTCGCCGTCGTCGGCGCGCGCGAGCGCGGACGACGCGAGCAGCAGCGCGGCGAGCAGAGCGGAGAACGCGGGAAGCCGGATCACCCGGCGATAATGCCCGCCTGCGATGAGCACTCCTCTCGTTCCGAGCGACCTCCTCGACATCGTGCTCGTGGCGGACCCGCAGATCAGCCCCGACGGCGCGGCGATCTACTACCGCCGCGCCTGGTTCGACCGCGATGCCGACGAGATTCGCGGCGCGATCCGGCGCGTCGACCGCGACGGCACCGAACGCGCCTTCACCGGCGGGACGAACGACCGGCTCGCGCGCGTCGCGCCCGACGGCAAGAGCGTCGCGTTCGTCGCCGACCGCGACGGGAAGACGCACCTGTTCCTGCTGCGGCTCGACGGCGGCGAAGCGCAGCCGCTCGGCGCCGACTATCCGAAGATCACCGCGGTCGCGTGGTCGCCCGACGGCAAGCAGATCGCATTCGTAGCCACGACGCCGCACGACGCGGCGACCGCGCGCGTATTCCACGACACCAAGAGCGGCGCGCGGCACATCCGCATGCTGCCGTTCAAGAGCGATGCCGACGGCTTGCTCGACGGCGCGCGCAAGCATCTGTTCGTGATCGACCCGGCCGGCGGCGAGGCGCGGCAAGTGACGCACGGAGAGTTCGACGTCGCACAGCCGGCGTGGTCGCCCGACGGAGCGCGCGTCGCGTTCTCGGCGCGCATCGACGTCCCTGATGCGGAGTCCGTGACGGCGCTCAGCGACATCTACGCCGCCGACGTCGCGACCGGCGCGCTCACGAAGCTCACGAAGAGCACGGGGCCGATGACGGTCCCAGCGTTTTCGCGCGACGGCAAGGAGATCGCGTTCGCCGGCCACCACCACGGCGACGACGGCGGCGGGCGCTTCGACACCGAGCTGCTGGTGATGTCCGCGGACGGCGGCGAGCCGCGCTCGCTCACGGCGGGGCTCGGGCGCACGATCGGCGATCCGGTGGGCGGCGACCTGCGCACCAACGCGTGGTCGGCACCGGCCTGGAGCGCGAACGACCGCGAGATCATCGTGCAGGTATGCGACGAGGGCAGCACGTCGCTGCGCGCGTTCGCGCGCGACGGCAGCGGATCGCGCATCGTCGCGGGGGGCGAGCGGCAGATCTTCAACTTCACCGTGGCGGCCGACGGCACGATCGCGATCGCGTACGGCACCCCGACGATCCCCAACGAGATCGCGCTGCTGGAGTCGTACGGCGGAGAGCGCACGCTGACCGACGCGAATCCGTGGCTCACCGAGAAAACGGTCGTCGCCCCGAAACGCTACCGTCCGCGCGCCGACGACGGCACGGTGCTCGATGCGTGGCTCATCGCGCCTGCCGCGACCGCGGAGACGAAAGCGCCGCTGGTGCTCGAAGTGCACGGCGGTCCGCACGCCGCCTACGGCAACGCGTTCTTTCTCGAATTCCAAGTGCTGGCGGCGCAGGGCATCGCCGTCGCGTACGGCAACCCGCGCGGCTCGCAATCGTACGGCCACGACTACGCGAACGCGATCTTGGGCGATTGGGGCGGCATCGACGTCGCCGACGTGCTGCGCATCCTCGACGGCGCGCTGGATCAAGGCCAGTTCGACACGACCCGGATCGGCGTCGCGGGCGGTTCGTACGGCGGCTTCATGGCCACGTGGCTGCTGGGCCACAGCGACCGCTTCGCCGCCGGCGTGTCGATGCGCGCGGTCAACGACTTCATCAGCGAGGTCGGTGCGTCCGACCTCGGCTGGTTCTTGGAGAACGAGCTGCAGACCAAATACGCCGACGACGCGGGCCGCAAGCTGTTCGAGAACTCGCCGATGCGCGCGGCGCAGTCGATCGCCGCGCCGCTTCTGGTCGAGCACAGTGAGCGCGACTACCGCTGCCCGATCGATCAGGGCGAGCAGCTGTTCACGCTGCTGCGCCGCATCGGGCGCACCGATACGGAGTTCGTGCGCTTCACCGACACCGGCCACGAGATGTCGCGCAGCGGCAAACCTCGCAGCCGCATCCTGCGCCTGCGCGCGATCGCCCACTGGTTCATCCGCCACCTCAAACCGGCCGACGTCGAGGCTGCGCCGGCGGATGCGGGATCGCTGTTCGCGCCGCTACCGGGGGAAGAATCGATGGATGCAGAGGTCGCAAAGGCCTGAAATGATAGTGCGGGCGGGCGGTTGCTTGATCTAGTAATTTGTCAATAATGTAATATTTTGTTACATTATCGCCAAATGTCTCGGGTCAACACGACGCTCTACGACATCGCGCTTGAGCACGACGGCGTCTTCACCGCCGGCGAGGCGCGGGAGGGCGGGGTGTCGCCGCATGCGCTGCTCCAGGCTCACCGTCGCGGGGACGTGAGGCGGCTCTCGCGTGGGATTTACCGTCTAGAAAACTATCCGGTCAACGATGAGCGTGCTCAACTTTGGGAGGCCGTCCTTTGGCCGACGCTGCGGCGGGGGGCAACTGCCGAATTCGGTGTCCTATCTCACCTCACGGCGCTTCATCTGAACTACGCTTTGCTGGAGTATACGCCGCCCAAAGTTCACATCACGATACCATCAAATCTTCGGGTGCGTCGGACGCCGCCTTCGTGGCTGGACGTCCACATCGGTGCCATCTCGGAGCGAGACGTCACGAACGCGATCGACGGCTTGCCCGTGACGACGCTCGAGCGAACCGTGTTCGACTGCATCGCGGCGCGCGTCGATCGTCGCCTCATCGACCGCGTTCTCGATGCGGCGGTGGCTGGGGCGATCCCCGACGCTCTCGACGCCGAAACGGTCGCGAAGATGCGCGCGGCGCTCGGATAGTGCAGCCGTCACCAGGTGCGGCCCGGCGCACGAATCGACTCGCGGCACAGATCGACGCGGCTGCGCGCAAGATGGGCACGACCGTTCGGCGCTATCGCGACGCCTTTAATCGTAAGACACTCCTGATCGCGCTCCATCACGCGATCCAACAAGGCGCCCTCGCCGACTACAACCTCAAAGGCGGTGTCGCGATCGAGATGCGCTGCGGGTTCGGCGCGCGAGCGACGACCGATCTTGACATCGAATTGCCGTACGCGATCCACGAACTTGCGGCTGCATTCGCGACGGCGATCGTCGTCGGCTGCGGCGACTTCAGCTTCGACCTCCTGCCGGGCGCTCGTGCTATTCGCGAAGATGCCGTTCACGTTTCGGTCGCGATGAAATACCTCGGACGACGATGGGCCACGATCGAGGTCGATCTCGCGCCCGCACAGCCAGGAGACCTGGCGGATCGTTTACCTCTCGTGATCGTCGAATTTCCCGAAATGGCCGGCGTCGCCCGCACGCTGAAGACCGAGTATCAAATCGCGCAGAAGATCCATGCGGCAACGACGCCTGACCGGCCGGACTATCAATACGATTATGCCCGCCACGTCGTGGACGTCCTATACCTGGCCAGCGAAAAACCCGATTTGTTCGCGCTCGGCGCAGCGTGCCAAGCCGTTTTCAACGCGCGCTCGGCGACCGACGGGAGAACGTGGCCTCCGGCCGTCGAGCTGCCCGAGCGCTGGGTCGCTGAATACGGGACAACGCTGAGCGCCTACAACATGCACATGCCCGCCGAAGACGTTCCGCGCGCTTTTGCAAGTCTACTAGCTGCTATCATCGCGGGAGCCGGCAGCGCCGGATAATGAGTATCGAGTAATTTCATCCCGCCTAGATCGAAAACGTTAGCGGAAGATCATTCCACGCGACGACGTCGTCGCATCGCCAAGTCGTTGACTTCGGCGCGGCTTTGCGAACGAAATTTTGGCGAGATCCGCGTGGCCCCTTGTTCTGCTGATTCGAAATGTTCGCCATACACCTCCAGGCTCAAGTCTACTGAGATAGCCCGGCGCGTCAATCGCCAAGTCCGGCCATGAGGCAAGGCCCCGCGGCGGCGAGCGCGTAGAACCCACGATGCGCCGTCATCTTGCCGTTGCTGCCATTGCCGCGTGCCTTGCCGCGTCAGCGTTTGCACCCGCCGTGGCCGTGCGGGCGCAGGGCCCGCGGGCCATCGATCCGTCTCTGTACGCCGGGCTGCATTGGCGTAACATCGGGCCGTTTCGCGGTGGCCGCGCGGTCGCCGTCACCGGGGTGGCCGGCGATCCGCGCACGTTCTACATGGGTACCGTCGGCGGCGGAATCTGGAAAACGGGCAACGCGGGGCGCACGTGGGCGCCCATCATGGACTCGCAGCCCGTCGCGTCGATCGGGGCGATCGCGGTCGCGCCCAGCGATCCGAACACGGTGTACGTCGGCAGCGGCGAGGCCGACATGCGTTCAAACATCCAGCACGGCAACGGGATGTACCGCTCCACGGACGCGGGCGCGACCTGGACGCGGATCGGGCTCGAAGACTCGCGGCAGATCGGGCGCATCATCGTCGATCCGCAGAATCCCAAGACGCTGCTCGTCGCGGTGCTCGGCCACGCGTACGGGCCCAACGACATGCGCGGCGTGTACCGCTCGACGGACGGTGGCGCGACCTGGAAGCAAACGTTGTTCCACGACCGCGACACCGGCGCGATCGACCTTGCGAGCGATCCGTCCATGCGCACGGTGTACGCGTCGCTGTGGCAAACGCGGCGGCCGCCGTGGAGCGTCTATCCGCCGTCCAAAGGCCCGGGCAGCGGATTGTACAAGTCGACCGACGGCGGCGTGACGTGGCACCAGCTGCAAGGTAACGGCTTCCCGTCCGAGGGGCTCGGCAAGATCGGCCTCGCCGTCGCGCCGAGCGATTCAAAGCGCGTGTACGCGATCGTCGACGCGGCGGCTGGCGGGCTGTACCGCAGCGACGACGGCGGCGCGAGCTGGAAGCTCGCCGACAAGGACGCGCGGCTGTGGGGCCGCGGCTGGTATTTCTGCCACGTGACCGTCGATCCGAAAAACGCGGATCTGGTGTACGTCTCCGACACCGCGTTCTACCGCTCGACCGACGGCGGCACGACGTTCACCGCGATCAAAGGCTCGCCCGACGGCGACGATTTCCAGGGGCTGTGGGTCGATCCCACCGAGCCCTCGCGCATGGTCCTCACCAGCGACCAAGGCGCGGTGGTGAGCATCGACGGCGCGAAGACGTGGAGCTCGTGGTTCAACCAGCCGACGGGGCAGTTCTACCACGTCGCGACAGATAACGCGTTTCCGTACCGGCTCTACGGCGCGCAGCAGGACAATGGCGCGGCGATGATCGTCTCGCGCAGCGAGCACGTCGGGATTCAAGAGCGCGACTGGCGCCCGATCAACGCGGGCGGCGAAAGCGGGATGATCGCGCCCGACCCGCACAACACCAACCTCGTGTACGGCAACACCGCCGTGCGCGAATACCTCGATACCGCGCAGACGCGCACGCTTTCGCCGACGACCGCGCGCCCCGGCGTGTGGCGCGCGGAGTGGACGCAGCCGCTCGCGTTCGGGCGCGACCACGCGCTGTACACCGCCAACCAGGTCGTGTTTCGCTCGCGTGACAAC
>JALZBE010000011.1 GCA_030947665.1 Vulcanimicrobiota bacterium
TCGAGTCGTAGCCGGTACCGCCGCCCGCGCAGCTCCGCGCGCGCTTCCCATGCGCGTGCGATCTCGGCGGGGCGGTCGAGGACGTCGAGCAAGCCGTCCATCGCGCCGAGGATCCCGGCAAGCACGGCTTCGCGCTCGGCGTGCGCCGCTGCGTCCGACAAATACGCAGGCGGCGGCTCGATCGCCGTGATCGCGGGATCGGCAGGGCGGCGGACGTTGAGGCCGACGCCGCAGGCGACATGCGCCTCGGGACCCAGCACGCGCGACGTGCAGAGGATCCCCGCGGCTTTGCGCGGGCCGAGGTCGAGGTCGTTGGGCCACCGCAGGTCCAAGCGCACGCCGCAGCCTTCCTCCACGCCGTCGGCGACCGCGAGCGCGACCCAGAACGGCAAGGCCCACAGCGCGTCCGTCGCGACCGGCACCGGGAGGATCGTCGTGAACAGCAACGCGCTCCCGGCCGGCGCCATCCAGCTGCGGCCGGCCTTGCGCCCGCGTCCTGCGGTCTGGAACTCGGCGACCAACGTCGCACCCGCGGCCGACGGCTCGCCGAGCAACGCCGCGGCGTCGTCGTTCGTGCTCGCCGTCTCGCGCACTGCGCGCACGTCCGCGAAGCGTGTGCCTGCCAGCGCTTCGTGCACGCGCGCGGCGTCGAGACAAGGTGCGGCATCGTTCGGCACGTATAGCAGGTCCGCTATGGCAGTCGAACGGACCTTGATTCTTGCAAAAGCCGACGCGGTCGTCCGCGGCTTGGTCGGCGAAGTCCTCGCGCGCTTCGAACGGCGCGGTTACGTGATCCTCGGGCTGAAGATGCTGCGCGTGACCGACGAACAGGCGAAGCGCCACTACGCCGAGCACGAGGGCAAGGGCTTCTTCAAAGGCCTCGTGGACTACATCACCGCGACGCCGATCGTCGCGATGGTGATCGAAGGCGAAGACGCGATCGAAGGCTGCCGCTCGACGATCGGCGCGACGAACCCGATCAAAGCGACGCCCGGCACGATCCGCGGCGACTACGGCCAGACGATCGGCCGCAACCTCGTGCACGGTTCCGACTCGCCGGAGTCCGCGGCGCGCGAGGTGAAAATCTTCTTTGAAGACGACGAGCTGTTTCCGCGCGGGCACGTGCTCGGCGAATGGGTCGCTTCGAAATAATGTCGATCGAGTCGCTGCGCGGCGGTGGGCGGCCGCTGATCGAGAGCGTGCGCGCGCGCGAAGTGCTGGACTCGCGCGGCAACCCGACCGTCGCGGTCGCGGTCGCGACGTCGTTCGGCGTGGTGGAAGAAGCGATGGTGCCGTCGGGCGCGTCGACGGGCGCGCACGAAGCAGTGGAGAAGCGCGACGGCGATCCGAAGCGCTACGGCGGCAAGGGCGTGCTCAAAGCGGTCGGCGCGGTCAACGAGATCATCGGGCCGGCGATCGAAGGCGCGGACGCCACGTCGCAGCGCGAGATCGACCGCACGCTGATCGAGCTCGACGGCACGGCGAACAAATCGAACCTCGGCGCGAACGCGCTGCTGGGCGTGTCGCTCGCGGTCGCGCGCGCCGCCGCGGTGTCGCTCGGCGTGCCGCTGTATCGCTATCTCGGCGGGCCGTCGGCGGCGACGCTGCCGGTACCGATGATGAACGTGATCAACGGCGGCAAGCACGCCGAAGGCGCGCTGCAGTTCCAGGAGTGCATGATCGTGCCGGTCGGCGCGCCGACGTTCGCCGAAGCGGTGCGCTGGGGCTCCGAAGTGTTCCACACGCTCGGCAAGATGCTGCACGATCAGGGGCATCAGACGCTGGTCGGCGACGAAGGCGGCTACGCACCGAAGCTCGATTCGATCGACGAAGCGATGCAGATCCTCGTCGACGCGATTCAGAAGGCAGGATACCGGCCCGGCGATGATGTCGCGATCGCGCTCGACCCTGCGTCGGCCGAGTTCTTCCGCGACGGAAAATACTGGCCGCACGTGCCGGACGATCACCCGCTGACGTCGGCGGAGATGGTCGGTCTGTACGACGGGTTGTGCCGCAAGTATCCGATCATCTCGATCGAGGACGGCCTCGGCGAAGACGACTGGGACGGCTGGCAGCTGCTTACGAAAACGCTCGGCGCGCGCGTGCAGCTCGTCGGCGACGATCTCTTCGTGACCAACGTCGAGCGGCTCGAGCGCGGCATCCGCGAGAGCAGCGCCAACGCGATCCTGATCAAGGTGAATCAAATCGGCACGCTGACCGAGACGTTGGACGCCGTGGAGATGGCGCACAAGGCGGGGTTTCGCGCCGTGATCTCGCACCGCTCCGGTGAGACCGAGGACACGACGATCAGCGACCTCGCGGTCGCGACGGGCGCGGGCCAGATCAAGACGGGCTCGCTCTCGCGCAGCGACCGCATCGCGAAGTACAACCGCTTGCTGGCCATCGCCGAGGACCTCGGGACGGGCACGGCGCGGTACGCCGGGAAGAAAGCCTTCGTCGCTTTGTCGAAGGGGTAGCGGCTACGGGCTCGTAGCTCAGCGGTAGAGCAGCCGGCTCATAACTGGTCGCGCGCTGGTTCGAATCCAGCCGGGCCCACTGAATTCGCCTTCGGGGCGCCATAGTCTATCGGTTAGGACGCCGCCCTTTCAAGGCGGAGAGACGGGTTCAACTCCCGTTGGCGCTACCACGAAACCCCGCTCCGGCGGGGTTTTCTTCAGGAAGCAGTTTGGCCACCTCTGCGACATGCCGACGCACGTATCATAGAGGAGTACGCTTTGACAACCGCCGTGATGCGTAGCTACGGGGACAGGTACGCCACGATCGCGGCTACACAGTTACGGGGCGCGTCGCGGTCATCGAGCGGAGCGTCGAACGCTGGTGGAGCACCAATTCCTTCAAACCGAAGCTGCGGCCCGTTCGGCCCGTTTTCAACGAGCACAGCGCGGCGCTTTCCGTCCGAACTTTGGCAAACCATCCCACCGACCGGCTGTTTCGTGACGATATGAATGTCCGTTGGCAGACTGATCGCGATGTCGTTGGTCAAATCTTCAAAGGTCCGCACGTCGTCGGCGTTCGCAGGTCAAGCGTTCTTCTCCGGCGAGGGAGCGCTCGATAAAGCAAGGGCAATCCGTACGACGACGAGCTTTGGCAGGTGTGACAGCTATGCACTTAGTTGTCAAACTTGACAGAATCATCCGAACTTTGGCAGACTTGACAGCGTGGCCGACAACGCAGTGAGGCCGGCAAGGGACAACCCGTTTCGCACCGCCCCGGGAAGTGAGCCGCCGGCGCTCGTTGGCCGGGACGAAGAGAGCAGTGCCGCTCGGTATTCGCTCAACCTTACCGAAAGCGGGGCGCCCGCCCAGCCCATTGTGTTCACCGGGCTCCGAGGCATGGGCAAGACCGCTCTGCTGCGCCACTGCATCGCTGATCCGTCAGCTGCCAAGGCGATCGTCGTCTATGCAGAGGCTTCGGCGAGCGAACCGATCGCGACGACGTTGCAGCGCGGCCTGGAGCGCGCCCGACGCGAGACCGCCTCGTTGCCGCAGCGAGTGAAGAGCGGCTTCGATAAGGTCCTCGAAGTGTTGCCGCGTGCGTCGTTCGAACTGCCGAATGACCTTGGAGCCGTCTCGCTCAGCGGGCGATCAATAGAAGATGCCGCGTTCGTCAACGCCCTCGAGGACCTGAACGAAGCTACCCGACATCACGGCCGCCACCTCGTGTTCGCAATCGACGAGATCCAGGATGCGCCCGTCGAAGGGCTCCGTGACCTCGTACGTTTCGTTCACGCAACGGCCAGCACGAAGCGCCCTGTATACGTACTGGCCGCCGGCCTACCCGGCAGTCGGCAGCACTTGCACCAAGTCCGCACGTACACCGAGCGATGGCGCTATTTTCGGCTCGATCTCCTCACACCGGAACAGACGAAGGATGCAATCGCGATCCCAGCGCGCGAGCGCCGGGTTACGGTTGCGCCGGCGGCACTGGACCGGCTCGCGGAAGAGAGCGCAGGCTATCCGTTCTTCGTCCAGGAGTACGCGTCGGCCGCATGGCTCGCGCATCAGGGCGATACCATCAGCGAAGCCGATGTCGAACGCGCGATTCCCGGTGTCCGGCGAATCCTCGAGGACGATTTCTACGATGCGCGCTTTCGCCTCTTGACGCCGCGCGAATGCTCGTATGTCCTTGTAATGGCCGACCTCGGCCCCGGCCCACACACGACCGGCGAGATCGCGTCCCGTTTTGGGACGACGTCGGAGACGTTGAGCTCTATCCGTTACCAGCTTGTGAAAAAGGACGTGATCTACTCGCCGATGAGCGGAATGGCCGAGTTTCGGATCCCGCTGACCGAACGGTACGTGCTCCGACACAAGACGGAGCTCGAACGACGTGCGCGCGAGAGCCGCATACAGCGTCGGCCCTAGTCGGTCGCGGCGCGCTTCGACGCGAACGAGGGCACCGAATGGTCACAGACCACGGGATATTCCGGCTATCTTCCTTTCCTCGAGCGCACAGAAACGGAAAGGCCGGGACCAGCTAGGCCCCCGCAACGGCTTCAACTCCCATTGGCGCTACCACGCAAAACGCCCTGAAATATGGGCGTTTTCTCTTCGCGGCGGAATCGTTACGGGGTCAGCGACTTGACGACCGTGCCCGCAGCGTCCAGAAACTCCACGCGTGCGGTGCCGTCGGCAGTCACCCGTAAGCGCAGGCGCGCATGCCCCTTTGCATCGCTCAAGCGGAGCTCGGAGATTCCCGCTTGGTTCCCGAGCTGCCAGCGCTGGTAGCCAAATTTCCCCTCGCTTCGAAATCGCCGGCGGATTGCGATGCGCTGTTCGTCGCTCCGTGCAGCCGTCGTTTCTCGCATGAAATCCGTCGCGACGTCCGACAGCGATTCTTTCGGAAGTTCGTTCCCCGCGATGTACGAATCGCTTCCCGCAGGCCCGCTACCGTGCTGGATCTCGATCGCCTGGTCTTGCTGCCACGCGTCGAACGTGAGTGCGCCGCCCTGTTCTCCGTTCCTCCCGGAGTAGGTGAGTCCACCCTGCTCGTCGCCGTTGTCATTGTAGAACATGATCCCGGCGTCGGTGCGCGGGCCGCCGACACGCGGCAACGTCTTTCCGCCAATGGTACCTTCCGGGATCGGCTTCCCGGTGAGGACCAGGCGGGTCACGCCCGAGGCATCGACGACGCGCAGACGGCGGACGGTAATCTCGTCGTAGCGCTCGTTGCGCGCTGCTGCGCCGGCGCGTGCGGCAAGTGCGTCCGCCGCAAGCATCGCCAACGCGATCGCGCAAATCGAGAGTGCCGCACGTTCGTATAGGGATTTCATACCAGCAAATTACCCACTGCGGGCGCGGCGTATCTTACCCGGGCGGGCCGCAAGGGACTGGACGACGGGCTGGTCCTGTTCGTGTTCCGGACCGACCGCAAGGTGCGCATCGAGGTCGGGTACTGCCTTGAGCAAACCGAGCTCAAGGCCGGACATCCCGACGCAGCCGTGACCGCGGGCGTCGACCAGATTCTCGGCGCCGTCGGCGGCGGCGCGCGCGGCAACGGCGGCGCAACGCGAGCTACGCGCGACGGCGTGACGGGCAAGAGCGACGAGGCGCCGAGCGGTGGTACGGCGCCGCAACCCGTTCACGTCGACGCCGACAACGGCTCGAGCCGGCTGGGAGATATCTTCTGGAACTCCGTCGGCGTTCTCATCGGCCTCGTGATAGCGATCGGATCATCGTGCTGATCATGAAATTGCCCGATCCGCCGAAGGACGCGTATATCAGCAGCGGCAGCGGCAGCAGCGGCTGGGGACTCGCCGGGATGTTGCTCGGGGGCATCGTAGGCGGCATCTCCGGCGGCGGCGGATTTTCCGGCGGCGGCGGCATGTCGGGCGGGGGAGGAGCGACCGGTTCATGGTGAACGCGAAACTGCACCGGTTCGTCGACAAAAAGCGCGTTCGGGATGCGATCGTTCGCGCCGAAGCTGCGACCGATGCGCCGATCTCTGTTTCCATCGTCCCGCACGTCGCGGGAGACGTTCATGCAGCGGCGTTGCACGCTTTGCATCGCCGTGGTCTTTCATGCGCGCCCCGTCGCAACGCCGTGCATTTCTTCGTCGTCCCGTCGCGGCGTGATTCGCCGTCGTCGGCGATGCGGCCGCGCACGAACAAATCGGTCAAGCCGCGTGGCAGAGCGTCGCCGCGACCGTCGAGAAGCATTTTCGGCTGGGCGATCCGACGGCCGGCTTGGTAGCGGGAATCGAAGAAGTGGGCCGGCTCTTGGCACGCCACTTCCCCCGAAAACCTGCGCGTTGATCCGTCAACAGCGGGCGGACGTTGAGCCAATTTTTCAACGAGTTCCTTTTAGGAAAGCAGCGTCTCGGCTAGACTCCAAGAGGCCTCCATCACTTACAAAAGGATTTGTTCGTGCTCAACGCTTTTCGCTCCATGCTCCGTAACGACGACGGCGCTACCCTGGTCGAATACTCGCTCGTCGTCGCCCTCATCGCCGGCGTCGCGATCGTGATCATCGGCAAGCTCGGCGCCAGCATCAACACGCTGTTCGGCACAGTCAAGACGAACGTCGACAGCGCCAACGGCGGCGTCGGACAGTAGCACCCGCCTAGCCGGGTGAGCCCGGCTATGGTACGTCGGGATGTTGCGCCGCCGGAGGCGCGGGCTCGAACGTTTCCGCTGCCGGCGCCGGAGGTTTGAGCGCGGTGCGGTAGCCCGCGTATATTGCGAGCGCGTAGAACACCAGGTCCATGATGCTGAAGTTGTCGCTCAGCATCAGCCACGCGAGCTTCGGCTTGAAGAGGATCAGCAGCGTCAGCTCGACGACGCCGCGATGCGCGTTGTCGTGCGGCGCGAAGTCGATGACGATCGTGAGCAGATTCCCCAGCACACAGCCCAGGAACGCGACGATGCCCGCGATGAGGCCGTCGGCGCGGTCGCGCCCGCCGCCGAGCATCCGCATCCCGTACCCGGCGAGAAAGCCGACGCCGACCGCCATGTAGCCGATTTGAAAGTGCGTCGCCGCGGTGATCGCGCCCCACGCGATCGCGCCGAGGAGCGCGCCCACGATCGCGCCCAGGGTCCCGAGCAGCAGCTTTGCGCCCATGGCGACCGCGTTCGCGAAATGCAGCTCAGCCGTCCTCCTTTGCGAGCAAGCACGAAATTGCGAAAAACGCCCTTTCGCGATGACTCCGAAACAATACGGAGCTTGCCGCAGTTATACGAGGCATGCGACTGCGGAGCATATCCTTGGCGGCGGGTTTCCTCGCGTTCGCGGCGGCAGGCGCGCTGCCGGCCGGCGCGGTCACGGGGCCGACGGCTTCGTTCGTGGCGGTGCGGACCGACAAGCCGCCCGCGCTCGACCCGCTTTTGAAGGACGCGGCGTGGGATAAGGCGATCGTCGCCACCGGCTTGCAGACCGTCACCACGCAGAAGCCGAGCCCGTTCGAGTCGCGTTTCATGCTGCTGTACGACGACTCCAACGTGTACGTCGGGATGACGCTCAAGCAAACCGGCGCCGCGATCACCGCGACGCAAAGCGCCAACGACGTCGGCTTCGGGCTCGACGACTTCGCCGGGATCGGCATCGACCCCAGCGGCAACGGCGGCCAAGTCTATTTCTTCATGACGACGCCCCGCGGCACGCGCTACCAGCAGTCGACGGAGTCCGCGCGCTTCGCGCCGCCGTGGACGGCCGTCGCGGCGCGCACCGATGACGGCTGGAGCGCGATGCTGGTCATCCCGATCAAGGTGCTGCGGCGGCCGAGCGCAGCCGTGCAGGCGTGGCGCTTCGACTTCGTGCGCCGTATCGCGGCGCTCAACGTGAACGAGTCCTGGGCGTACGACGCGACGATGAACGACGGCGGCGGCGGGACCGGCGGCTTTCCGCAAGCCGGCGACGCGCGTTTCTGGCCGCAGCTCACCGGCGTGAAGATCGCCGGCGCGCAGACGCGCCGCGTACCGCGCTTCGAGGTGTACGGCCTCGCGAGCGGCGGTGAGGACCGGCGGCGCTTCCAATCGGCCGACGGCAACTTCATCGTGACCGGCGAGCGCCACGCGGGCGCCGACGTGGTGGTTCCGATCACGGGCACCACATCGTTCGTCGCGGCGATCGCGCCCGATTTCTCAAATGTCGAGGTCGATCAGCAGACGATCGCGCCGCAAGAGTTCCGCCGCGCGCTCGCGGAGTACCGGCCGTTCTTCACACAGGGCGCGAACTTTTTCAATCCGATCTCGCTCTCCGGGATCAACGCGCCGCCGACGGTGATCTTCTACTCGCCGGCGATCGGGCCGTTCGACCGCGGCCTCAAGCTCGAGGGGACGCAACGTTTGCAATCGTTCGGGGCGCTCGAGGCACAGGGCGCGGGCTTCGACGACATGGTCTTCGGCTACCGGCATGCGGTGCCGAACCGTTCGTTCGCGTGGTCGCTCGACGGCGTGATGACGCATCATCGCGCGGGCAACGACACGATCGACCAGCGTGCGGGCAACGATTCGACGTGGCAGGCGCAGGTTGGCGGCCGAAACAACATCACCGGCTTCGTCTACGCGCTGGACTATACGCGCGAGCAGGGCACGTTCGTCACGGACAAGCGGCTGGCGTACAAGACCGAAGACTTCATCGACGTCCACCAGCACAACTACGAGATCTACACCGGCTACCGCGACCTCGGCCCGCAGTACGCGCCCGTGCTCGGCTTCACCGCGAACGCCGACCTGCGTGGGCCGCAGACGTTCTTCGACCTCAACGGCACGCCGGCGCACGGCCTCCTCAAACGCGTCGACCTGTTCATGACGGCCGACCGCTTCGTCGACCGCAGCGGCGCCGCGCACCAAGCCGACACCAACTTCAACCTCGACCTGCAGTTCCGCAACGGCTTGCACTTGTCGGGCGGACCATTCGAATCGTCGCTGCGCACGTACGACAGCGGGCTGATCGGCTATCCGTTCTACACCGGCGGCGTGACGCGCTCGTACAACTTCAACGGCGTCAACGCCGGCTGGAAAGAGGGGACGCCCGCTCCGTACACCGCGAGCTTCTCGTGGGGACCGTTCGGTGACATGTTCCTGCAGCAGTTCTCGTTCGCGACGTCGCGCACGATCGGCACGCGCTGGAGCATCGGCGGCGAGATCGACGGAACACACGAGCGGCCCTCCTTCGGCGGGCCGGCGAACGGGCAATGGTTGCGCCGCCTGACCGTCGGCGAGACGATCGACGCGAACACCAACTTCTCGGTGTCGCTGCGCGGCATCAGCGGTACGGGCGGATTCGCGCAGCCGGGCGTCAACCTCGCCGCGTCGCTGCACCACCGTTTCAAGAACGACAGCGAGCTGTTCTTCAACTACGGCACGCCGGCCGCGCCGACCACGCTGCAGCGCGTCGTGCTCAAGTACGTGCTGCGCACGGGCGGCGGTTCGGGGACGTAAGCTACAGAGCGTCCAGCAGCCGCAGCGCTCGTTCGACCAGCGTGCCGATGAACCGCAGCGCCGCGGAGCGCTTTCGAAAGAATGCTTCGGGGTCGCCATACTGTTCGACGATTTTCGCGACGCGGTCGGGCGTGCTCGCGACCTGGAACGTCGCGGGGATCAACCACGCGAACTTGAGCGCGGCCGTTAGTTCCATGACGTGCCGCGCAGCGCGGACTGCCTCAACGGTGAGGCCGGTGGACAAGCCGTGCGCGTAGCCCGCGGCGACCGCGTCCCACAACCGCTGTGCGTCGGCGGCCGATACGAAGAAGTCCATCACCGCGTCGGCGGCGAGGTTCGCGGGATCGTGTCCGGGCGGGCCGAGCCCGGCGTAGGCGAGATCGATCGCGACGGTTTGCGCGGGACAACGCTGCTCGAACAGATTGGGCGACCAGAAATCGTTGTGGCAGCGTGTGAGCGATAGCGTCGCGCAGAACGCGAACACGTGCTCGCGCCGTTCCCACAGACGGCGCACGGCGGGGCCGAAGTCGCGCAACCCTTCGCCTTCGAGGTACGGCGCGGGGCTGCGCATGACCGCTTCGGCCTCGGCGTACAGATCGTCGCGCCGCGCGATATACGCGGCGAAAAATCCCGGACCACGCATCCATTGCGCATCGACGGGCAGCGCCGTTGCCGCGGCTTGATAACGTCCGAGCCGCTTGGCCGCAATCGCGTACGCGTCGATCGTCCAACTGCTGCCCGGTTCGCCGGC
Source organism: Vulcanimicrobiota bacterium (assembly GCA_030947665.1). Taxonomy (GTDB): domain Bacteria; phylum Vulcanimicrobiota; class Vulcanimicrobiia; order Vulcanimicrobiales; family Vulcanimicrobiaceae; genus Vulcanimicrobium. Next base: position 10,152 of record JALZBE010000011.1, read on the forward strand.
GACGTCTTCGAGATAGAGATCGATCCCGTCGTCGTGGCGGTCGATGAGATAGCACTGCGCCGAGCGCATCCCGGTACGTTCGTCGCCGAAGAAACGCGCCTCGTACGCCAGCGCTTCGCGCGCCCAATAGAACGGATCGGATGGGTCGGACGTCGCTTGCCAGCGGGCGGCGGTGCCGTCCGACGGTGCGAGCCGTTTCACGACGAGCGAGAGGGAGGCGGTCGCGTCGTGCCGCGCGATGCGCCATAGGCCGGCGGTGCCGCTCGCGACGGCGCGATGTCCGATCGCGTTCACGCTGAACGCGTCCGACCACTCCGGCGGCGCATCGCTAATGCGTTCCGCGATCTTGTCCCAGTTCGTCGCGGCGCGCGCGAGGATGCTATCCGCGCTCATACCAGCCCGGGCGCGTCGAGCGCCGGCTTCCCGTCGTCGAACCGCTGCAGATCCGGCGCGCGCAGCTTGAAGTGCGTCGTGAGCAGCAGCGCGGCGATCGCGCCGACGCCGATCAGCGCGAGGACGAGCACGATGACGTACGCATCGCCGATGCCCGCGCTCAGCGCACTTTTCAGCGAAGCCGCCGGAATGGGGTGCGGCAGCGGCCGGCCGGTGACGAACGCGCGGACGACGTCTTCGCCGAGATGCGCGCTCAGCGACGAGTCGAGCGCGTGCAGGTGGCCTTGCGCGCGCGAACCGATCGTGTGCTCGACGCCGGGCGCACTGATGAAGCCGCCGGTCAGCCGGAACAGATTGAGCAGCGCGATCGCACGCGCGGCGAGCTTGAGCTCGAACGACAGCACGACGACGAACAGCCCGGGCGACACGCTCAGCCCGGCGCCGAACCCGCCGATCAGGCACAGCCAGCCGACGGACGTCGCGTCGACCGGTGCGACCGCGCGCGCGCACGCGGCGGCGAGCGCGATGCATGCGAGACCGGCGGCGCCGGTGACGACGACCCACTTCGTCGTGACGAGGCGGCCGAATACGTATCCGCTCGCGACCGCGGTGAGAAACTCCGGCCAGTACGCGAAGCCGGTACCGCGCGCGTCGAGTCCGTCGATGCGCAGCAGCGTGAGCGAGAACGACTGCGTGAGCGCGCTGAACGTCGCGCTGCCGAGGACCGTCGCGATCGTGCCGACGAGCGCGAGCGACGTCGCGAGCTCGCGCACCGGCACGAGCGGCTCGCGCTTGCGCGCTTCGCCGAGGATCAGCGCGGCGTACACGAGGATCCCGGCGGCGGTCGGCCCGAGCGCGAGCGGATACGTCCAGTCGTGTCCGGCGAGCGCGCCGGCGCCGAGGTAGATCAGCAGCGAGCCGATGCCGGACGTGAGCAGCGCGAACCAGTCGACGGGCGCGTCGGCGCCTTGCGGCTCGCGCTTCGCGAGCACGACGCGCGCGAGCACGACGGCGACGATGGCGACAACGGCTTCGGCAGCAAAGATCGCGCGCCACAACCCCGGCGACGCGACGAGCCCGCCGACCAGCGGCCCCAGCGTCGCCGCACCGAATAGCGCCGGCACCAGCACGCTCGCGCTCGCGCCAAGCTTCGCGCTGCCGAAGCCGATCACGAGCGGCGGCAGCACGACGACGAAGAGCATCCCCGCGACGAGCCCGTGCACGACGTGTGCCGCGAGCAGCAGCGGGAACGACGGCGCGAGCGCGCTCGCCAACGATGTCGCAAGCGACACGCCGAGCAGCCAGAAATACAGCGTGCGGCTTTCAATGCGCCGGATGAGTTCCGCGGCGAGGATGCAGCCGAACGCGAGCGCCGCGTCGCTGATCAGCGGCAGGCTTGCGGCGACGTCCGGCGCGACCCCGAGGTCCGGCCCGATCACCGACGCGGCGAGCCCGATCGCGCTGGTGTTGATGAGCCCCGGAAACAGCGTGAGCACGACGAGCACGACGTTCGCTGCGTAGGATTTCGCGAGCCGCGGTTCGGACGCCATCGCCGCGCTACGTCGCGACGGGCCGCGCGGGGGCGTTGTCGTCGAGCAGCGTGGTGAGCTTCTTGCGGCGCCAGAAGCCGAAGTAGTAGATCAGCTGGAACGTCATGCCGAACGCGAAGGCGACCGGATACGCGATCCACACGCCGCGCAAGCCGAGATGCGGTGCGAGCGTGTACGCGACCGGAACCTCGACGCCCCAGATGGCGATGATCGATAACAGGGTGGGCCACAGCACGGTCCCGCTCGATCGCATCAGGCCCGAGAGTACGCTGGACGTGCCGAACAGCAAGTAGCTCCACAGCGTGATCGCCAGCAACTCGTGCGCGGTCGCGACAACGGCCGGGTCGGTGACGAACAAGCTGAGAATGCGGTCATTGAATATATAGACGAGCCCGATCAGCACCGCGCCGATCGCCCAATTGAGCGCGACGCCGGCGCGCGCGACTTTCGTCAGCCGGTCGAAGCGCTTCGCGCCGATCGACTGCGCGCCGAAGATGGACGACGCGATGCCGATCGAGATCGCCGGGAACTGCACGTACGACACGATCTGGTTCACCGCGCCGTACGCCGCCGTCGCCGACGAGCCGAAGCGGTTTACCAGCGCGATCACCGCGATCTCCGAGAGCGACACCATCACGAGCTGCACGCCGGTCGGCAGCCCGATGCGCAGCAGCGTCGCGACCAGGCGCGGGGCGAGCTGCATGTGCCGCACGATCGACATGTCGAAGGCGAGCGGATTCTTCTCCAGCGCCAGCGCGACGAGCATGAACGCGATCGCGAACACGCTGGAGAGGATGTTCGCGACGGCGGCGCTGACGATGCCGAGCTGCGGCAGCCCGATCCAGCCGCGGATCAGCGCGGGCGTGAACACGACGTTCAGCGCGGTGCTGACGAGGAGCGCGAGAAACGGCGTGCGCGAGTCGCCCGTGCCGCGCACGAACGTGGTGTAGGCGAGGTACGTGAACAGCACGGGCAGCCCGAGGAACGTTACGCGCGCGTACGCCAGCGACTGCTCGAATACGTCGGACGGCGTGCGGATCAGCCCGAGCAGCTGCGGCCCGAAGTACCAGCCCAACCCACCGACGATGACGCCCAGCCCGAGGCACAGCGTGAGCGTCGTCCCCGCGACCGCCTTGAGGCGCTCCTCGTCGCGCGCGCCGTACGCTTGCCCGATGAGGACCGTGGCGCCGCTCGCGATCCCGATGAAGAACGCGATCATGAAGAAGACGATCGGGAAGAACGCCGACGCCGCCGCGAACGCGTGCACGCCGATCAGGCGGCCGACGTAGATGCTGTTGAACGTCGCCGAGGCCGACTGCAAAATGTTGCTAAGCATCACCGGCACGAGGAACACGAGCATCGTGCGCCAGATGGGGCGGGAATCGTCGACGGCCAGCCGGCGCTGCTGCATCCCGGACGATATCGCCATCCGGGAAGGCCTCTCCCGCGCGCCGAAAGGCAGGAAACGCGGCGGGCGATTAGCTCAGCGGGAGAGCGGCTCCTTTACACGGAGATGGTCGGCGGTTCGAATCCGTCATCGCCCACATTTGCGCTTGACACCCTCGCGCAAGCTTACGAGAGTGCGCCGCCTACTTCACCTCGATGGCAGTGACAATCTGCAGCACGTTGATGACGGGATCTTCCATGATGACATCGGGGCCGTCCTTGATGACCTTGATGAAGACGAACGGAGGGGCCTCACCCTTCAGTGCGGCCTGGGAGGCGGTGATCGCGTTTTGCAGCGTGGCGTGGTCGATCGTGAATGCACGAGAATCGGCCATGGTGATGACGTATTTCATGCCCCACACTATAATACAGTGATAGATCGGCGAGCGCGCTACGCCATCTTGCCTGGGACGACCGGATGCGAGCTCGACAAGCCGCCGTCCACCGCAATCGCTTGCCCGTTGACGTACGATGCATCGTCGGACGCCAGGAACAGCGCGGTTTGCGCGATCTCTCTCGCCGCCGCGGCGCGCTTGAGCGGGTTCAGCTGGCCGAGCTTGACCTTCGGCCGGCTGCCCGCAGAGAGTGCGACGCCGTCGAGCGACAACCGCGGCCGCCCGAAGAGCTGGACCCGCAGCATGCCCTCAAATTGCGCCGCCACGCGGACCTTCCCTGGCGGACGCGAAGGCAGCGGATCACACGATGAAACGACCGTCAAAGAAAAGTCCGCCTGACGAGGCGCTCACGCGCGTGCGCGCGCTCTGCCTCGCGTTGCCGGAGGCGACGGAGCGGCTGAGTCACGGGTCGCCGTGCTTCTTCGTGCGCGACAAGAAGACGTTCGTGATGTTCACCGACGATCATCACGGCGACGGCCGGTTGGCGCTGTGGTGCGCCGCTCCGGAGGGCGCGCAGGAAGCGCTCACCGGCGCCGATCCCGAGCGCTTCTTTCGGCCGCCGTACGTCGGCGTGCGCGGGTGGATCGGTGTTCGGCTCGACATTCGGCCGGACTGGGACGAGGTCGCCGGCATCATCGAGGACGCGTACCGCGTCGTCGCGCCGCCGAAGCTCGTCGCCCAGTTGGACGCGCGCTCGGCGTGACCGAAGCGATCGTCGTCGAGCGGCTCGTGAAGCGCTACGGACCGCTCACCGCCGTCGACGCGCTCAGCTTCGCCGTGTCGCGCGGCACCATCTTCGGCCTGCTCGGGCGCAACGGCGCCGGCAAGACGACGACGCTGGAATGCTGCATCGGCCTGGGCAAGCCGACGTCCGGCGCGGTGCGCGTGCTCGAGCTCGATCCGACGCGGCCGCGCGAGCTGGTGCGGCTGCGCCCGCGCATCGGGGTGCAACTGCAAGCGACGTCGCTGCCGGAGAAGGCAAACGTGCGCGAGGTGCTCGAGCTGTACGCCGCCTACTATGCGATCGCGTCGCGCGCCGAGGAGATGGCCGCGCGCGTCGGGCTCGACGACAAGCTCGACCGGCAGATCGCGCAGATGTCGGGCGGCGAGCAGCAGCGGCTCGCGCTCGCGCTCGCGCTGCAGCACGATCCCGAGGTGCTGTTCCTCGACGAGCCGACGGCCGGCATGGACGCGTTCGGGCGGCGCATCCTGTGGAACGAGGTGGAG
>JALZBE010000143.1 GCA_030947665.1 Vulcanimicrobiota bacterium
CGCGCGAACAGCGCCGCAGCGGCCAGCGCAAGAAACACGAGCGGCACCGGCTGGCCGACGTAGTATGTCACGGTCGCCGTTATCGCGGCGAAAACGACATTCAGCAAGACGCTCGAGACGCCCGTGACGCGCGCGTACAGCACCGTCGCGCCCGTCATCGCCGCGATCAGCAGCATCCCATACAGCACCGCGGCGACCGGGAACGGCAGCAGCCCGAACGGCACGAACAGCGCGAGCGCGTACGGCGGCAGCGGCGCGGGCAGCGCGACCGGCTGCAAGAACTCCGGCTCGGCAGGCGGTCCGGCGTGCGCCTCGCAGCCCCGCAACGGTTCTTCGAGATAAGGGTTCGCGTGCTGCGCGATCGCGGCCCCGGCGCAGTAAAATGCGCGAAAGTCGCCCATCACATACGTCGGGCGGTTCAGCGGATTCAGCGCGATGAGCGCCGCCAGGATGGCGGGCGCGAGCAGCCACGACAAATATCGGGCGTACGAAGCGGGCATCGCTACTGCGAGATGACCATCGTCGACGCGCTCGACATGCTCATCGTGAAACCCGGGAGGAGCGGCACGATGAACCGGAACGGATACGTCACGGTGACCGTCACCTTGCAGCCCGGACCGTTGGTGGCCGCGCCGATGCACGTGCTGCCGCCCGGCCACGTCGTGACGGCCGCCAGCGAGTTCGGGTCGACGCCGGGTGCGAGGCCGCGGACGTAGGTTTGAATCTGATCGGTCGTCGCGGGGCAGCCCGTGACCGTGCAAGCGGAGCCGCGCACGATCGCGTACCGGCTTCCGGCGCGCGCGGCGTTCGCCACGAGATGGTACGTGTAGAGCCCGCGGCCGAAATCGATGATGCCGAAGATCATCGTCAGCGCGACCGTGCTCGCGACGGCGAACTCGACGAGCGCGCTCCCGCGCTCTCTCACTGCGCGACCCGCATCACGGCCTTGCCTTGGACCGCCATGGTGCGGATCGACGCCGGGAGGAACGCGTAATTCGTCAGCGACGGTACCGTCGCGTCGGTCAGCACTTGCACGTAGACGATCCGGTGGCTCGCCGCGCAATCCGTCGCCAGACAGTTCGACGTGGTCCCGTCGGCGCATTCGCAGTAGTGGCTGGCGATCGCGTGGAAATTCGGGACGTTCTGCGCATCGGCGGCCGCGCTGTTCTGCATGCCGGTGCTGTCGTCGGCCGTGATGGTGTTCTGCGCCCCGTACTGCACGCCGGCACGGGCGGCGTTGCCCACCGCGATCGTGTAATTTCCGTACCGCCCGACCTCGATGAGGCCCAGCAGCAAGAGCACGAGCAGCGGAAGCACGATCACGATCTCAGCTAGCGCCGAACCGCCGTCGCAGTCGCGCAGCGAGCGCGGGCCGGCCATACGCATCCGTCTCATTCTGCAAGCACCCCGTGCCCGGTACGCTGTAATCCGCCCGCCGCGGGGACGGTGATGCCGCCGCCGTTCATCCGGATCGAGTTGACGACCAGCAGCGTTATCGACGGGAGCTGCCCGTTGAACGTCATGTCGGACGTCGGTGCGTAGAACCCGCCGGTGAAGTCCACGCTCCCGGCCGCGCCGTTCTTCGTGAAGCCCGCCGTGTTGCTCGGCGGCTGATAGAACACCATGCCCGCGGTCGGACCGGTCGCCGGGGCCGAAAGGACGACGTTGACGTTGCCATTGTAGGTCAACCCGTTCGTGCCGCCGTTGTAGATCGTCACGCCGGTCCCGCTCACGTTGCCGCTCGACATACCCTGGTCCAGCACGAACAGCCCCGGCGACAAATGCAGCGTCCCGCTGAGCTGGACGCAATATTCGCCGGGCGGCAGCGGATCGGGTCCGGGGAACGGCTTGCAGCCGGTGTGCAACAGCCCCGGGTGATTCGTCGTGAGATCGGCTAGGTATGCGCAGCCGGGAATCGTCGGACACGGGTCGGTCACGGGCAGGCTCTTCTCGGGCTGCGCTTCCGGGTACGACCCGCCGCCGGGCGGGTTACCGACGTAGCCAATGAGCGCCGCATCGACGTTCGCCTGGCCCGTCACGACGAGGTTCTGGTTGGTAATGAGACCGCACGTCGTCGCGCTGATCCCGCCGCGGCCGCCGCCGCGCAGATCGATGTCGCCGCCGAGCGCGTAGATGCAGTAGATGCCGTTGGTGTTCTTGAGTGCCACCGCGCGCACGCTGACCCATTGCACGACGCTGGAGACGGCGCCCGCGAACCACGTCGGCTGCTTCTTCTCGATGACGACTTCGACGGCGTTCATGTTTCCTTGGTACGCGCCGGCTGCCGGCGGGTTGTTCACCGTGACCCGCGTGGTGACGCCGGCATCGTCGGTGAAACCGTTCGACGTCGCATCTTTGCGCGCGGCGGCCACGACGTCGTTGGCGGTCGGATACGCGAGCTCGCCCGCGCCGGCGATCGCCGCGCTGTCCGCCGCGGACTGCTCGACGCGCTGCTGGTACCGCCAATAGCCGACGTCGACCGCGAGCGCCGACGCGCCCATCAGGACGAGGAGCGCTAAGCCGACGAGCGGGATCACTTGGCCCCGCTCCGCGTCGCGCGAACCTCGATTGCGCAGCCAATTCGTCATGTCGCGATACCTCACGGCGGCGCGCTCGTCAGCGGGTGAGAATTTGCGGCGTCATCACGAAGACGACGTCCGTCTGCGAGCTCTGGTACCGGCTCGAGCGGAACAGCTTGCCGAGGATCGGCAGGTCGCCGAGCAACGGGATCTTGTCGATCGTGCGCTGTTCCTGATGCCGCAGCAGGCCGCCCATTACGATCGACTCGCCGGCTTTCGTCACGACGTCGGTCGAGAGCCGGCTCGTCCTGAGCGCGGGGATGGTGAAGCCGTTGATGGAGACGCCGTCCTGAAAGTCGAGGTCGGACACCTCCGGCGCGATGACGGTCTCGACGTTGCCCTCGCCCAGAATCGTCGGCGTCACCACGAGCTTGACGCCGAAGTCCTTGTACTGGATCGCGATCTGCTGCGGTCCGGTCGCCACCGGGATCGGGATCTGCCCGCCCACCAGAAAGTTCGCTTCACGGCCCGGCATCGTCACGAGATCGGGCGACGAGAGCACGCGCGCGTGTCCGTTCTGCATGATGAGGTTCAGCGTCGGCGCAAGCGTGATGCTGCGAAAGAACGCCCCGAGCGTCAGCCCGCGGCCGTCCGTCAGCGGTCCGGCGCCTTTGTTGATCCCGGTGAACGGGCTCTCCACCACCGGGAACTGCGGCCCGCCCAGCGTGTACGTCCCGTCCGGACGGAAGGTCGCCGACTGCAAGTTCACCCCGAGCTGGCGCAGCGCCGTCTCGTCGACTTCGAGCACGTAGACTTTGACGTCGACCTGGCTGATCGTCGCGGTCTCGATCCGGTCGATCACCTTGCCGTCAGAGGCCAGATAAGGCCCGGCGAGGGTGCGCACGCGGCGCAGCACGTGCTCGGCGGTCGTGCGGTCCTCCACCTGACCGCTCACGATGAGATTGCCCTTCGCGTCGCGGTCGACGCGCACGCCGGACGTCGCGGCCGCGCCGGCAAGCTCGTTCTGCAGCGGGCCGAGCGGCTTCGCGACGGTGACCGCGTTGACGACGACATATTTGCCGGCGGCCGCCACGGGCTCGAAGTGCGCGACGACTTCGCCCAAGTGGACGAGGCTTTCGCCGTTGGCGACGGTGCCGTTGATGACGATCGAATGGTCGTACGCGTCGACGTGGACGTCGCGGTCCGGGATCGCGCCTTGCAGCATCGCGCGCAGGCTCGTGAGGCTCTGCTCGGTGACGGTGACGTCGAACGTGCGCCGCGAGCCGTTCATCCACACGAGCAGCGTCGTGCGGCCCGCGGAGCGCCCGTTGATGACGATCTCCGAGTTGCCCACGGCGAGCACGCCGGCGATCTTTCCGTCGCCGACCGCGACTCGGGTGAGCCGCGGCGTCGACATGGACACCGACTGCCCCGTGCGCAGGGTGACCGGAACAGTCGCCTCGGCGTGCGCGCCGAGCGGCGTGGCGGCGATCAGCGCAGCGGCGGCGGCGGTCATGATCGTGCGAAGAGCGTGGTGCACGGGACTCCTCTGACGCGGCAAAAACCGCGGGTCGGAAAGCGTTGTCCCGAGTATGCCAGAGCGTCCCGTTGACCGTGCGTTGTCAGACCGTAGACGCACCGTCAATTCTGGCGGAATGGGCTTTTCAGGGCGGGGTCCGGGCCTGTACGATGCGTCCACGATGCGAGTCATAAACCCGCCGTCCATCGCGTTGATCGCCGCCGTCGCGGCGCTGTTCGCCCCCCTCGGGGCGCCCGGCGCGGACGCGCCGCTCGCGGCGAACGGCGTCACGGTGACCGCAACGCGCGTCGTCGGTGCCGAGGCGGTGACCATCACCGGCAACGGCCCGGCCGCGCAACCGCTCGAAGCCGCGCTCTACGCGACGTTCTCGCGGGATCTTCCCGACGTTCTCCTGAGCCGGCGCGCCGTTCCGACCGACGCGCAGGGTCGCTACTGGGCGACCGTTCCGATCGCTTCCGCCTTCTTCCGCGGCGCGATCGTCACGGTGGTCGTCCGTTCCCTTCCGGCGGGTCCGAGTGCCCGCACGACGGTCCAGGTCGGAGCCCCCAACGTCTCGGCTCCGCCGGACGACATCCCAGCTTCCGTGCGCTAGCACTTCCAAGGAGTTTCAGTCATGATGACAACCTTTCGTTCCATCCTCGTCGACGAAGACGGCCAGGGCCTCGCGGAATACGGCCTCATCCTCGGCCTCATCGCGGTCCTCTGCATCGCAGCCGTGCTGTTCCTCTCGGGAAACATCAAGGGTCTGCTCAGCAACGTCGGCAGCAGCATCTAGGTCAACGACGATGGGCGACGTCGTACTCCGCGACACGATTCCGGCTCGATTCGACGATTCCGGCGACGCGTTCGCAGAGTACCACGTCGCCGCGTTCGATGCGCTGCGTGACGACGAGCGAGGCCAAGGCCTCGCCGAATACGGCCTGATCCTCGGGCTCATTGCCGTCCTGTGCATCGCCGCCGTGCTGTTCTTCAGCGGCAACCTTCAAGGCTTGCTGAGCAATGTCGGAAGCAGCATCTGAAATGCGGCGCAAAGCCGCGTGGGCGGCGCTGCTGCGCGACGATGCGGGCGAAGGTTTCGCGGAGTACAGCGCGATGCTCAGCCTCTTCGCGGTCCAGTGCGTCGTCGGCGCGCTCGTCGTGAGCCGCAACATCGACCACATCGTCCAAGCGATCCGGGCGATCTTCTGATGCTCGGCGCGCTCGTGGACGACCGCGGTCAGGGACTCGGCGAGTACGCCGTGATCCTCAGCGTGATCGCCGCGCTGTGCGTCGGCGCGGTCGCGTTCATCGGCGCGCAGATCCTCTCGCGATTCAACAACGTCAACGCAGCGTACCCATGACGGTAGCGACGATCGTGCTGCTGGTCGCGACGCTCGCAGCGGCGGTGACCGATATTCGCTCGCGCCGCATCCCGAATGCGCTGACCGCCGCAACCGCGGTGCTCGCCGTCGCCGTCCACCTCGCGGACGGGATCGGGCCCGAGCTGGCGGCGATCGCCGCGATGATCGTCGCGTTCGTGCTGGGCTCGCTGGCGTACTCCGCCGGCTGGTTCGGCGGCGGCGACGTGAAGCTGATCGCGGCGTGCTGCGGGCTCGCCGGTTTCCCGGCCGCGATCCCCCTCGTGCTCGACATCCTCGTCGCAGGGGGCGTCCTGGCGCTGATGGCAGCCGCCGCGAACGGCCGGCTCGTCGCGCTCGTGCGCAGCACGGTTTCCGTCACCATGCACGGTGCCGCGACCGAGAAGACCACACTCCCCTACGGCGTCGCGATCGCGGCGGGCAGCGTCGTGTACGCCGTTTCGACCCTTGCGCCGTCCCTGAGGTGACCCGATGAAGAACGCTCGCCGCATCCCGCTGATCATCGGCCTGATTCTGGCGCTCGGAACCGGCGTGCTGCTGCTGAACTACCTCGGTTCACTGCGCACGCAGACCGCGGTCGTGTCGATGCGGAGCGTCTATGTCGCCGCGCACGACGTGCCGGCGCGCGCGCTGCTCAACGACTCGCTCGTGACCGAAGTGAAGCGGCCGGCGACCGAGGTCGATCCCGATGCCGTCGTGGATCGCAAGGAGCTGGTGGCCAAGTACTCGCTCATCACGATCCCCGCCGGCAGCGTCGTGACGCGGTCGAAGATCGGGCTGGCCGGCGCGAACGCGCTTCCGGCGCGCCTGCCCATCGGGATGCGCGCGGTGAGCATCTCCATCGACAAAGTCAAGGGCGTCGCCGGATTGATCCAGCCGGGCGACCGCGTCGACGTGATCGCGGTACCGCCGCGGGTCGCCAACGAGGTGCCGCACGCGTCGGCGATCTTGCGCGGCGCGCTCGTGCTCGCGATGGGCAACGAGGTCGAGACGACCAGCGCCACGCCGAGCCCCGATAATCAAAACCTGACCACCGTCACGCTCGCGCTGACGCCGCGCCAAGTCGACCTGCTGGCGTCGGCCGACCTCAACACGACGCTGCGGCTCGCGCTGCGTCCGCCCAAGGAATCGATCCGCGCGTTCCCCGCCGAGCCGCTCAAGCTCGGCGTCGCCGAGCGCGCGACGAACGTTCAGATCATGCCGCCGGCGCCCGCCGCACCGGCCGCCGCCGCGCCCGCGCCCATCGCACCGCCCGTCGTCGCCGCGGTGAAAC
>JALZBE010000591.1 GCA_030947665.1 Vulcanimicrobiota bacterium
GGACCGCTCGCTGCCGTCGAAGAAGTCGGTGCCGATGAGCGTCCCGCCCAGCTGCACCGAACCGACGCGAGTCTCGTCTCTTCCTGGCATCCCGTATCAACCGGTACCGTTTCGCGATGAAGAAGCGATCGACCAGGGCGGTCGGCGCGGCCGTAGTTGTGTTGAGATTCCGGGCTTAGGCGTTCTGGATCTCGCCCACTACGCGACCCCGATCCTCGCGGCGAGTTGGCGCGAGGTCGCGAATCAGCACCTATACGTGTGGGCACGTCTGAAAGCGAAAGTCGTCGCTTTCGCGGACTTCGTCCATCCTCCGGACGATCTCGTGCGCGACCCGGCCAAGCTTGAGCATCCTCGCGTCTGGGTCGGTTCTTCGTTGCGGACACACGACAGGTCGCTCTGGGGAAAAGGAATTGGCCGCGCACTCTATGGGCACGTCAAGGCATTCGGATACGGCATGGCACCGAGCGCGACTACGATTGGCAATGCGGACGGCAAAGACATCTGGGACAAGCTCGATGAGCACTACCCGGATGATGCGACCGAAGCTTTTCCGCGCTTCGAGGATCCGAACACGCTACAACGACTTTGGGACGAGTTTGGGCAGAACCGGGGAGTCGTCAGCGTGCCGAAATTCGAAATACGGAGCACCGCATGGCCGTTCGGCGACTGGAAACCGCTCGCCTAGACGTGCCCGTCGGGTGCAGTCACTGAATGTCTTATGGCGTAGCGGTCCGGACGCATTCGATAGCATAACGGTAGGCGCCGACGGCGAACGCTGGCGATTGCCGCGATGGTGGATGTCGGATTTCGCGACACGCTGACGACGGCCGTCATACTGCGAGCGGCGGATAGATGTCTGGATTGAGCAGCGGCTGCTCCTGCGCGAACTTCATGACGCCGAGAACCGCGCACGCGGTCCCGCCCGCCTCCCCGAACCGGTCGCGATACGCCGATGTCGTCGCGCCGCTCGACACGACGTCGTCCACGAGCAGGATGCGCGTGCCGCGGTGCGTTCCGCGGATCGTCAGGTTTTCGTGTACGATCTCGTAGCGCTCGTCGTAGTTCAGTACCTCGCCGCCGTGCAGCGTGCGGCGCGGCGTTTGGCGGAAGATGTCCACATTGACTTCGGCGCCCAGCGTGCGCGCAGCGGCGACCGCCAGCCGGCCGACCGGCGTGTCGCGCGTCGCGCGCGTCGCGTCCGACTCGATGAGCGGCACGACGTAGTCGATGCGGTTGTTGCGGAACTCGCCGGCGATCGCACCGAGCGCGCGCGAAAAGGCGACCGCCGCGCGCTCGTCGCCCGCCTTGAACCGCTCCATCGCCGTGTTGCCGGAAATGAACGGCTCCCGTTCCGGCGTCTTGTGCCAGAAGTCCAGCACGGCGGTAGGCAGCTTCTTCACGAAGAGGAAGGCGTACTCGTAGCCGCCCAGCTGGCGCCGTTCGAAGTGCATCTGGAAGGGGCTCATCGCGCCGCCGCCGCGACCGCGCGTGCGAGCTCGCCCGCAGTTCCGGCGTGCGTTCCGCCGATTCCGGCGCATGCTCCGCCGAAGCACGCGTGCACGAAGGCGACGTCCGCGATGCGCGCGCCCTCGGCGTCGTCCGCGTCGTCCCCGACGAAGACCACCCGACCGTCCGGGTACCGGCGCCGAACCTCCCGGAGCTGGGCCGCCTTGATGCCGGCCCGCCGTCCCGCTCCGGGCGGCTTCGGAAGGTCGCGCGCGGCGAAATAGTCCAGGAGGAACGCCGTCGGGATGCCCAGCCGCCGGAGGAACGGCGCGGCGTACGCGTCGCCGGGCGAGGTCGTTGCGATGCCCAGCGTCGCGCCGTCCTCGGCCAGCCTCCGCAGCGCGTCGCGGACTCCCGGTCGAAAGGGCAGCGCCGCGCCGCGCTCGCGGCAAGCGGCCCAGTCCCTCGCGTCGCGAGACGGTTTGAGCGAAGACGTGTCGCAGAGCGTCTGGTCGAAGTCGAACACGGCGACGATGGCCACGGTACCTCCGGTCCGGGGGCGGCGTAGCGCATAGGCGCCATGCAGACGGGGGGCACACTGATTCTTGCAGCCCCTCCCCGCTCCCCCAAGGTCGGCCCGCCGGTACGCTGAAACTCGTGCCTGCATGCGGACGACCGTCTCCGAAGCCGACGTTGCGCGGCTGGCCTGGCTGCGATTGAGCGGAGTAGGACCCAAGACGATCCGCGGCTCGTTCGCGGAGGCGTGTACGGCGGTCGACGCGCGGGACATCCTCGCCGGCTACGCCCAAGAACATTCCGAAGACGCGCGGCTCGTAGCGTTGGACGGCGCGCGGCGCGTGGTCGAGGAGAGCGAACGCGCGGGGATCGCGATACTTTCGTGCGCGGACGAGCGCTATCCGGAACCGTTCGCCCGGATACCGGACCCGCCGCCCTACGTGTTCGTCCGGGGCGCCCTTCCGGCGGATTGGGAGAACGCGGTCGCGGTGATCGGTAC
>JALZBE010000144.1 GCA_030947665.1 Vulcanimicrobiota bacterium
AACGCCGACTGCGCGAGCGCGCTCTGCCGGAGCTCGTGCAGTTCGACGGCTTCGCCCAGCCGCACGGTCGCGACGTCGCAAACCGTCGCCGTTGCCGGCGCATCCCGGCGCAGCGCGCGAAACGCGCCGGCGAACGCGTCGTGCGCGGCGCGCCGTTCGCGGCGCAGCTGCCGCTCCGACAGTCCGAGCTCCGCCGCGACGGCGGGCAGCGGCTGATCGTCGATGTCGCAGCGCAGGAGCGCGGCGTGCATGCGGCGGAGCGTGACGTACGTGCAGTGCCCCGCATGATCGCTGCAGCCGGCCAGCGACGCGCGCACGTCGTCGCGGATTCGCTGGAGCGCGTTGCGGTCGGCGGCCGTGTCGCGCCGCCGCGGCGCGCTGCCGGCCGCCGGGAAATACTCCCGGACGAGCGGATTGCGCCTCAGCTCGGCGGCGTCGTCGAGGTTGCGGAGCAGGTGGCGTGACGCGCAGTAGTCGGAGCGCGTGGGATCAGCGCGCGGCATCGCGGTCGATCCGGCGGAACGTGGGGCGGTACACGATGCTTCGGCCTCCAGAGCCGAACGGTATCGCCTACACCCGGTTTGCTAGGAACGATTCGTAGTATGCTGTAGCAGGTTCCTGCTAGAAAGGCTACGGATTCGCGGCGCTAGCCTCTCCCGAGCCAGCGCAGCGCTTTGATGCTCGGAAGAAAAAAGTACGCGCCGCCGCGCAGCGTGACGAAGCACTGCATGTTCTGCACGCGTTTGCGCACCGGTTCGGCCTGGATCGTGAACACGGCGTCCCCCGCCGTCTGCGCGCCGACGAGCGGATCGACCTCACCGACGAGCTGGCCGAAGACCGGATTGTTGAGCCAGGTCTGCTGAACGAACTCGAACTGCCGCTCGATGTCCGCGCACAGGCAGATGAAGTGCAGGCCGCGCTCTACCTTGTCATCGACGCGCGGGTCGCCGATCCGCGGTCCGTACGAGCGACCGCGCCGCAGCAGCCGGTGCCGCGCCGCGCGCTGCACGGACTCGGCGGCGGTGCCGCTGGTGAGCATGCCGTCGCGCGGATTCGAACGCCGGATGTGCGCGCCGAACGGGCACGCGAGCCCCTTGGGATCGCTTGCGTACCCAAACGCGTCGGTCGGCATCTTCTCCGGGTCGGCGTCCGGATCCGGATCTTTGTCCGGCGCCAGGACGAGCGGTGCTCCGCTCTTCCAGCGCCCGACGATCTTCGCGGCGAGCAGCTCGCCGTCGATGCGCACGTTCTTGGCCGCGTCGTCCACGAAGTGCCAGAAGCCCGCGACGTCTTGGGTCGTATGGCGGAAGACGAGGTACGTGCCGTTCTTGCCGAGCTGTTTGTCGGGTCCGAGGTCCGGCGTGTCGGAGTCGAACCCGTACGCGTTGCGGTAGCCGAGAACGAACTCACCGTCGCTCACGACGTTCTCGTCGCTCACCCCGTCGTTGTCCTTGCGCTGCGATGCGAGCACCGGCTGCGCGATGCCGTCGGAGAAGCCGAAGTGCTCGTTGCGGTCGTCGTAGATCTGCGCGTCCAGCGCGATCACTTCGGTCAAGCCGTGCGCGGCGGCGCCGGCGCGCAGCGTCGCCAGAAACTCTTCGAGGTGCTTCGGCGTCTCCGCGAACGCCATCAGCAAGACGTCGACCGGGTGATGCTCGCCGCCCCACCGCCACTTCGACGAATCGTCCAGCTCGTTGTCCGTCAAGATGTAGGCGCGGCGCTTGGACGCCATCCCCTCGCTGAACGCGATCGGAAACGTCGCCAGCATCGCGTCGTCCAGGCCGAGCTTCTGGAACGCGGTGAACGTGAGCGCGACGTTGAGCGAGTCGCCTTCGCGCTTCTTGCGCGCGGTCGTCACCTCGTCCGCGATCGCGCCGAGCCACGCGCGCGCGTCGCCCCGGCGTGTCGCGTCGATCGACAGCAGCAGATATGCCGTCTTGCGAAGGTGAACGTAGCCGCTGAGCACGATCCCCTGGATGTCGTCGCGCTCGAGCGGTTTGGTATTAGCCACGGTGCGTACCTCGCGTCACAAGCGTTGGAGCCAGTTCCCGAGCGCCGCGTCCGGAGGCGGCGTCGCCAGGCCGTCGCGGATCGTGCTGTTCAGGTCGATGCGCGGAACCGTCAGATTGCGATACGCGCTGTACCATACGTCGGAGAGCAGCTGCGACTCGCGCGCGATGTTCTTGAAGTTGCGCTCGTCACGAGCTCCGCCGAGCACCAGCAGCCACGTCTTCGGAAAGTTCACGAGCGGCCCGCGCACGGGCGGCGTCGTTCGCGCCGGCAGCTTCGAGTTGCTCCAGATGGCGGTGAGGCCCACGGACGCCTTGTCGATGAAGTCGTCGAGATAGTTCTCCCAGCTGCCATCGTAGTTGGTGAGGAACAGCATCCGGCGGCCGCCGTCGATGAGCACCCAGTGCGCGAAGTGGATGTTGTTGAGGTTGCTCAGCGTGCCGTTCACCGACAGCGCCGCGGCCCGGTTCGCCAAGAAGAGGACCAGCCGCAGCGTGAACCGCCGAAACAGGCCGGGCTTCACGTCGACGATGCTCGCGAAGTGGTTCTGCAGGATGTTGTCCTCGCGCGCGGTGACGGTCCCCATCTGCTTGAGATCGGGCGGCGGGATCTCCGAGCGGTCGAACAGCTCGTGGACGAGCAGCACGATGAAAAAGAGCACGACTAGCGGGAAGAGAACCGGCAGCGTCACGATCGCGAGCCAGATCAGCACCCAGACCCGCATTTTCCGCCTGAGCATCTCGCCGGCCGAAAGACGGCCTTGCGGTTGGAGCGCCCACGGAAACAGCGTTTCGACGTGCGCGCGGACCTGCGCGTACACCGCTGCGGGCGTCGCGCCCAGCGTGCCTGCGTCGCTCAACGCGTCGAGATGCGTTTCGATCTCCGTGCGCACCTCGTGCTCGGCGTGGATTCGCCCGACATCGCGCCCGACGTTGCCGACGAACCCGGCGTTGGGCCGCACGACGTGCGTGCGCAGGTACGCCCGCATTCGGCTGCGGTCGAACCCGCCGGAGCCGTCGTAGCCGTCGCAACAGGAGTAGATTGCGTGCAGCGCGACAGGCGCGATGTCGCAGAGCTGCTCGATGTAGGCCGCGACGGTTCCGTCGATGTTGTTCTCGAAGACGAGGTAGTCGCCGTAACGGTCGTCGGGCACGATGACGAGGCTCGCGTAATGGACTTTCGTCACCTTCGGAAACGGAAGGTCGCCGGACGTCCCCGGCTGACTGTGCGACGGCAACTCATCGTGGAGCTTCTTGAGGTACGCCCTCAGCGTAGCCAGCTTCGCCTTGTCGATCTTGCTCTGAAACGTGAAGATGGTATGCATCAAGCGAACTCCACCAGCAGCCGGTCCGGGAACGGGCCGTCGAATCGGATGCAGCCGTCCGAACCGGGCGCGAGGCGCAGGTTCTCGAGCTGGAGCAGCCCGGCGGCGAGCTGCGGGATCTGCACGCTGTTGACGTCGAGCCCGAGACAGCGGTGCAGCGCGTGGCCGAAGTGCAGCGCCGCCGAGTCGTGCTCGATGTCGAACGAGCCCGGCTCGTCGAAGCCGTCGGGATCGAACATCGCGGAGATGTTGCCGAGCAGCAGCGTCGTGCCGGCGCGAATTTTTCGCGCGCGGCGCGTCCCGGCGGCGAGCTCGGTATCGCGCGGCGCATAGCGGATCATCAGCGGCGTGTGCGGATCGAACCGCGCGGCTTCGTAGACGTACCTCCGCACCGTCTCGGTCTCACCGGCCAGCGCGGCGGTCCGCGCGCGCGCCGCTTCGGCGGGCCGTTCCAAGAGCTGCGGCACCGCGAGCGCCACGAACTTCGAGGTGGTGTCGACCGCGCCGACGATCATCCCCGCGAGGTTGCGGCGCACGGCGTCGTCGTCGAGCCAGGGGTTCTCCGGGCCTTGAAGCGCGAGCAGGCGCCCGAGGACGTCGTCCGGCGGCGTGCCCGGCGGCGGCGCAGCCTTGCGCTGCGCGATGACGGCGTCCATGTGCGCGCGCAGCGCCACGCCAGAACGCGCCGCGTCATCGCGCACGGTCGCGGAGTTCGTCAGGTCCGCGAACACGGCGTGGAAGATGTCGCGCAGCCAGCGCATCATCGTGGGCTCGTCGGGGCCCGGCATCCCGAAGTACGTCGCGACCACGCGCACCGCGACGATGCGCGCGTACTCGTTGACCACGTCGATGCGCCCGCGCGGCCGTGCGGCTGCGATCTGCAGCGCCGCCTGCTCGGCGACGAAGCGCCGGATCCGCTCGAGGTCGGACCGCAGCAGCACGCGGTGCAGCAGCGCGAGCTCGCGGTCGTACTGCGGGCCGCGGTCGATCCCGAGGATGAACGGTCCGTCGAGCCGGTCGATCTTGGGGCCGTTGAGCTGCGACAGCGTGAAGTCGGCGTCGCGCGAGAGCACCTCCACGACGTCGAGATAGCGCGCGACGACGGTGCGGTTGCCGACCGTCAGGATCGGCGCGACGCGCCGGAGCACCGCGAAGAGCGGGCGCAAGAAACGCGGCCCGATCAGAAACGGCAAAAATCCCGGAAAGCAGAACCGCACGAACGCGCCACCCCGCAAAGCAAGAGTGCCGAGTATAGACGATTCGCCGGGGCTGCACAAGCAGCCCCGGCGAAAGCGCCGGGTGCTAGCGCTGCGTCGTCTGCGGCGGCGTGATCCCCAGCTCTTGGTAGAACGCGTTCGGGTTCATCGGGCGGCCCAGGAACGCGCGCACTTCCTGATCGGGCTCTTCGAGGCGCGCCGGCGCGAGGATGTCGTTGCGATACGCCATCCCGGCGACGGGGCTGGTCAGGCCCTGCGCCTTGAATCTCGAGAACATGTCCTGCGCGTACACCTTCGACCACAGATAGCCGTAGTAGCCGGCGTCGTACCCGCCCATCAAGTGACCGAATTCGGACTGCGGATGCGTGCCGTCGACGAACCCGTTGGGCGTCGTCGTGCCGACCGTCGCTTTCCACACCGCCGTCGAGTCGACCGGCGGCTTGGCGGTGTGGTATTTCATGTCGACGGTGCTGTAGAGGATCTGCTGCGTCGTCGCAAGCGCGTAGTGGACGTAGCGCGCGGCGATCATCTTCTTGATCAAATCGTCGGGTAGCGGTTGGCCCGTCGTGACGTTCGCGCTGACGCGCTTGAGAATGCCGGGATCCCACGCCCAGTTCTCGAGCATCTGGGACGGCGCTTCGATGAAGTCTTGGCGGAAGCCGTTGGTGAGCGTCTCGTACGGCTCGTTCGCGAGCACGGCGGCCATGTTGTGACCGAACTCGTGGAAGAACGTCTCGACGTCGCCGTGCGTGAGCAGCGCGGACTTGCCGGGCGCGGGCTGCGGCCAGTTGCCGACGATCGCGCTTTCCGCGAGGCGGATCGTGCCGTCGGGCAGCACGCGGCGCGGGATCACGCCGAAGTTCGCGAAGTGGTCGTACTTGCCGGGCCGCGGAAACAAGTCGAGGTAGAAGCGCCCGAGCGGCTTGCCCGACGCCGCGTCGTGGACGTCGTACGCCTGGACTTGTTGTTGCCACACCGGGACGTTGACGCGGGTGAACTTCACGCCGAGCAGCTCTTGGTAGATGCCCAGCACGCTGTCGACGACTTTCTGCACCGGGAAGTACTGCTTGATCTCGTTCTGGTCGACGGCGTACTTCGTCTTGCGCAGCTGGTTCTCGTAGTAGGTTTGATCCCATTGGTCCAGCGCGCTGCCCTTGAGCGCCGCGTCCTCGTCGCGCTCGAGGCGCGCTTTCGGGAGCAGCGCGGCGTCGATCTGCGACAGGAAGCCTTCGACGCGCGCCGGCGTGCCGGCCATCTTGTCGGCGAGCACGTACGCGGCCCAGGTCGCGTATCCCATCAGGTGCCCGAGCCGGTCACGCGTGGCGATCGCGTCCTCGAGCAGCTTCACGTTGGCGTCGCCGCCGCGGTTGTTGTATGCGATGTAGAACGCCTTGCGTGCCGCGGCGTCGGTCTCGTTCTGCATGAACGGCCCGATCGTCGACTCGTTGACCGGCACGGTGTAGCCGCCGTCGGCGGCTTTCTTGAGCGACGCGGCGACGAAGTCCGGCGGCAGCGGCTGCGCTTGCGCCGCGGTGATCGCGATCGTCGTCGCGTCGTCACCGAGGTTCGCCTGGAACTTGTTCTGCTCGGTCGTGAGCTTCTGCTGGAGCGTGACGAACTCGCGGCGCTGTGCGTCGGGCAGCCCCGCGCCGCTGCGCTTGACCGCCGTCAGCCACAACTGCGTGAGCTTCGAATCCGCGACGCCCTTGACGGTGCCGCTCGCCTTCGCGTCGGCGAGCGCGCGGTAGAGGTCGGGGCGCGCCGCGACCTCGCTGAGGACGTTGCCCGCGTCGGTCGAGCACTTCAGCGACGCCTTGCGGACGGCGGCGTCGGTCGAGACGTTGTAGAGGAACCCCTGCGCCGCGAGGTCGTCGTTGAAGTCCGCCGAGGCGTTCTCCAGCGGAACCACGACGCTCGCGAAGCTGCGGGGCGGCGCGGAGCGCACAATGCGGTCGACGCTGCGCTTCAGCGCCGTGATCGACGCCGCGCACGACGATGCGATCCGGGCCGGGGTGAGCGTCCAGTCGATCGGGAGCACGGTCGCCGCGGCCGCCTTGGCCGGCGCGGCAGCGGCCGCGCCCGACAATGCCGGCGCGAGCGAGGCGAGAAGGGCGGCGCTCAAG
>JALZBE010000145.1 GCA_030947665.1 Vulcanimicrobiota bacterium
GTCTCGATCAGCGCGTTGCGCAACATCCGCCTCGTCCTTAAGGATGGGGGCGGGCTCGAGTAGCCCTATGGCTTTAGGCGGTCGCCCCGTGGCAGCGTTTGTACTTCTTGCCGCTGCCGCACGGACACAACTCGTTGCGCCCCACCTTGTCGGCCGCCGCACTCGGCTTGGGCTTCGTCGGCTCGCCGTCGTCGCCGCGGTTGGTGTGGATCTGCGTGGCTTCGTACTTCGGCGCGGGGCCGAGTAGGCGTTCCGCCATCGCCGGGTCGATGCGCGACTCCGCGGGCTGCGGCGGCATATGCCCCGTCGGGATCGGCTCGAATGCGGGTGCACCGTTGGGCGACACGCCGTTGGCGTACGTCTGTCCGTTGACGTGCTGCGGTGCGGCGAGCTGCGTGCCGTCGGGCGCGAAACCCTGGAACTCCTCGGGTGGCGCCGCTTCGACGCGCACCGCGAACGCGGCCTTGATCGCTTCGTCGGCGATGTTGTTCTTGAGGTCCTCGAAGATCTCGTAGGCTTCTTTTTCGTACTCGACGCGCGGGTCTTTCTGGCCGTATCCGCGCAAGCCGATGCCGCTCTTGAGCGCGTCCATCACGTACAAGTGATCCACCCACAAGCGGTCGATGATCGGCAGCATGATGTACTGCGACTCGACCATGCGCATGATCTCGGGCGTGACCTCGGCTTCTTTTTCTTCGTACGCCGCGATCGCGTGATTGTAGAGCAGTTCCTTCATGCCGTCGCGGTCGAGCTTCTCGAGATCTTCGGCGCTGACGTGCTCCTTGATCGGGAACAGCAGCTCCAGCTCGTCGAGCGTCGCTTGAAGATCCCATTCCGACGGGTGCTTTTCTTCCGGCGCACCGGTGTCCACCGCAAAGGACACTTTGTTGCGCAGTGTGTCGACGAAGAAGTCGCGCAGCGGTTGGCCTTCGAGCACGCGGCGGCGTTCGCCGTAGATGACCTCACGCTGCTTGTTCATCACGTCGTCGTATTCGAGAACCTGCTTGCGGATCTCGTAGTTGTGGTTCTCGACCTTGCTCTGCGCGTTCTCGATCGAGCGCGACAGGATGCCCGCTTCGATCGGCGTCTCGTCGGTGAACTTGACGAAATCCATCATCTTCTGCAGCCGCTCTTGGCCGAACAGCCGCATCAGCTCGTCCTCGAGCGCGATGTAGAACCGCGTCGTGCCCGGATCGCCTTGACGTCCGGCGCGGCCGCGCAGCTGATTGTCGATGCGGCGCGACTCATGCCGCTCGGTGCCGATGATGTGCAAGCCGCCCGCTTCGGGGACGCCTTCGCCCAGCTTGATGTCGACGCCGCGGCCCGCCATGTTGGTCGCGATCGTCACCTTGCCGGGGATGCCCGCGTCCTTGATGATCTGCGCTTCCTGCTCGTGGTACTTCGCGTTGAGCACGTTGCACTCGACGCCCTTGCGGCGCAGCATTCCGGCGAGCCGCTCGGATTTCTCGATCGAGCGCGTGCCGACCAGCACCGGCCGGTCCTTCTTGTGCTCTTCGATGATGTCGTCGATGACCGCGCCGAACTTCGCGTTCTCGCTGCGGTACACGATGTCGGCCATGTCCTTGCGGCACACCGGCATGTTCGTCGGCAGCACCACCACGTTGAGGCCGTAGATCTCGCGGAACTCGCGCTCCTCGGTCTTCGCGGTACCCGTCATGCCGGCGAGCTTGTCGTAGAGGCGGAAGTAGTTCTGGAACGTGATCGTCGCGAGCGTCTGGTCCTCGCTGCGAACGTCGAGCCCTTCCTTCGCTTCGATGGCCTGGTGGATGCCCTCGGAGTAGCGGCGGCCGTACATCAGCCGGCCGGTGAACTCGTCGACGATGATGATCTCGCCGTCCTTGACGATGTACTGCTGGTCCTTGTGGAACAGGTTCCACGCCTTGAGCGCCGCGTTGAGCTGGTGCGTCAGCTCGAGGTTGCGCTGGTCGTACAGATTGCTGACGCCCAGCATCTTCTCGACCTTCGCGACGCCCTTCTCGGTGATCGGCGCAGCGTGCGACTTCTGATCGACGGTGAAATCTTCGTCCTTGACCAGGCGCGGGATGATCTTCGCGAACTGGCCGTACAGCTCGGTGGCGTCGTGGCCCTGACCGCTGATGATGAGCGGCGTGCGCGCCTCGTCGATCAGGATCGAGTCGACCTCGTCGACGATCGCGAAGTTCAGGTGGCGCTGCACCATCTGGTCGAGCGCCCACGCCATGTTGTCGCGCAGGTAGTCGAACCCGACCTCGTTGTTGGTGACGTAGGTGATATCCGAGTTGTAGGCGTCTTTGCGCGCGTTGTGGTCGAGGTCGTGCTGGATGATGCCGACCGTCAGGCCTAACGCTTCGTACAGCGGCCCCATCCACTCGGCGTCGCGCTTGGCGAGGTAGTCGTTGACGGTGACGAGGTGGACGCCCTTACCGGTGAGCGCGTTGAGGTAGACCGGCAGCGTAGCGACGAGCGTCTTGCCCTCGCCTGTGCGCATCTCGGCGACGTTGCCTTCGTGCAGCGCCTGGCCGCCCATGATCTGCACGTCGAAGTGGCGCATGCCCAGGACGCGCTTGCCGGCCTCGCGCACCACCGCGAACGCTTCGGGCAGCAGCGCGTCGAGCTGCGCCTTCTCGGCCTCGCGCCGCTCCTTGGCGTCGGTGCTCGTGCTGGCACCCTGTTGCAGGCGCGCTTTGAACTCGGCGGTCTTCGCGCGCAGCTCGTCGTCGGAGAGCGCCGCGGTCGCCGGCTCGAGCGCGTTGACGCGGTCGGCCGTGCGGCGCAGCCGCACGACTTCGCGTGCATTCGCATCGAACAGGGTCTTGAGAAAGGCCATACAGGTCTACAACCATTCGCCGGGCGGAGGGGTTCCTCCGCGAATACCGGTTCCCGCTCGCGAGGTTACTCAGCGCGGGTCAGGCGTCGTCCAATGCGACTTTTGCCGGGCGGTTCAGCTGCTCGGCCGAGCTTTGCCGCAACAGAGCGCTCACCGTGACGAACGTGAACCCGGCGCGCCGGAACCGGTCCACCAGCGCGGGCAGCGCCGCAACGGTCGCTTGCCGCCCGCTGTGCAGCAGCAAGATCTCCGGCGCGACCGCGTGGGCGAGCACGTGATCCCGCAGCACGTCCGCCGGGACCGAGCGCCAGTCGCCGGGGTCGTCGCTCCACAGGATCGTGTCGAACCCGGCGGACTGCGCGGCCCGCAAGGTCGCGGCGTTGAAGCGGCCGTGCGGCGGTCGGAACAACCGCCGCTCCGCCGGATCGGGCGCGATCCGCTCCAGACTCGCCGCGCCGTCGCGCAGCTCGGCCACCACGGCCGCGTCGGAGAGGCGGTCGAGGTCGGGATGCGTCAGCGTATGATCCGCGATCTCGTGCCCGCCGGCCGCGATCGCCCGCGCGAGGTCGGGATACTGCTCGGCGTCGCGCCCGATGAGAAAGAACGTCGCCGGCACGCCGGCGTCGCGCAGCGTCTGCAGCAGCAGTGGCGTCACGATGGGGTAGGGCCCGTCGTCGAACGTCAGTGCTACCAGCTTCGGGCGCAGATCGGCCGGCGCGCGCGCCTTGCCGAAGAGCGCGTGGAAGCGCGCGCCCAGCGACGGTTGCACCAGCGAGACCGCATCGGCGCCGCGCAGCACGACCACGGGCCGCAGCAGATCGTCGGACTTCAGCCAGAGCCGCCGCCCCCAGTACGCCAGCAGCACGACCGCGACGAGCGCGGCCGCCGCGACGATCCACCGGCGCGGCACGCGCTTAGCGCTTGGGTGCGACGGAGGAGGTCGGCACGGCGAGCGCGCTCGCCGTCGCGTAGTCCTTGCCGACGACCACGGTGACCAGCGTGTGCGGCCCAGGCGTCGTATCGGTCGCCGGCGCGACCACCGCGTTCGGCACGCCGAGGTCCAGCCGCACGCGCTCGCCGACGAACGGCACCTGCGAGGCCGGCCGGATCTGCGTGACGTCGTAGCCGAACGTGTCGGCGTTGCCGACCGAGTCGACGACGTAGTGCAGCTTCTCGAGCTTCGCCGAAACCACGCCCGCCAGCCCGGGAACGCCGCTGCCGTTCTGAACGACGACGTGCACCGTGGACGGCTTGATCGACTGGAGCGCGCTCTTCGGCGGCGGCGTGACGTTGCCGTACGGGCCGAGAAACGCCGCCAGCACTTTGGCCTTCTGCACCGGATCGGGGATCACGACCTCACCGCCGTACGGCGTCATCTTCGTCGTCGTGTACTCGAACGTGTACGCCTTGCTGAGGTCGGCGGTGTTCGCGTCGCGGAAATGCCACGCGAGCGATTTTTCCTCGTCGAACGTCAGGTTCGTCTGGACGTTCTTGTTGAGCGCACCGAGCAGCGCGCCGATGTGCAGCAGGTCGTTGAACTTCTGCGACTTCAGCTTGGCCAGCGTGATCTGGATGATCTGCTGCTGGCGCTTCACGCGGCACGTGTCGCTGCACGCGTCGTGGCGGTATCGGCTGTACTCCATGGCGTGCTGCCCGTTCATGTGCTGCAGCCCGGGCTTGAAGTGGATGTGCAGCTCGCCCCAGTTGTCGTCGTAGTCCATCGTCTCGGTGACCGGAACCTCGATGCCGCCTATGGCGTCGACAAAATCTTTGAGGCCGCGCGCGTTGATCACGAGGTAACGGTCGAAGGCGCTGCCCTTGTCGGTGTGCGGCAGCGTCAGGAAATCACCGATCACGGGGTCGGCGAGCTTGACGCCGCCCTGCGAGTACGCCTCGTTGATCTTCGAGTCGTGACCGTTGACCATCGCCTCGGAGTCGCGCAGGATCGACACGAGCTTGAGCGACTTCGACGGGAAGTCCAGCCCCGCGGCCATGATCGTGTCGCTGCGCGCGCCCTTGGAGTACGGCATCCCTTTCTCGTCGCGGTTGTAGTCGGTGCCGAGCACCATGATGTAGATGCGGTCTTTGCCGAACACCGCGGACGGCGACGGGACGAAGATGCCGCCGATCACGTCCGACGCCTTTTGCCCGTCGTGGAACACGCGGTATGCAACGAACGCGCACACCACGCCGACCGCGATCAAGACGACGGCAAGCAGGTACGCCCAGAAATTTCGCCAGCGCGACGGCGGCGAACCGCCGGGCGGCGGGTCCGAACGCCGGCGCGGCCGGTCGTCGGTGGGCGGAGCCGGCGGGACCGGCGGTTCGGCGACGATCTGCTTGCTCATGCGACAAGTGTCCCGTGGAAATCGAACGCGGTGTTGCCGCTGAGCCGCACGTCGACGAAGTCGCCGACCGCGACGCCGCCGTCGAACGGGAACACGATCCCGCCGTCGACGCCGGGCGCCTCACCCATCGAGCGACCGACGAGCACGTCGCGCGCACGCAGCGCGACGGCGAGCGGATCGGTCTTGCGCAGCGTGCGCCGTTCTTCAACCAGCACGCGCACCACGGTGCCGGCGCGTTTCGCGCGCGCGCGCTCCGATGCGCGCCGCTGCGCGTCGCGCAGCCGCAGCAATCGTTTGCGCTTCTCGCGCTCCGGAACTTGATCGGGCAGCAGCGCGCCCGGCGTGCCGTCCTCGCGCGAGTACGTGAAGAACCCGACGCGGTCCAGCTCCGCGCGTTCGATCCAGCGCTCGAGCTCCGCGACGTGCTCCTCGGTCTCGCCCGGAAATCCGACGATGAACGTCGAGCGCATCGTCATCCCGGGCACGCGCCGCCGGAAGTCTTCGATGATCTCCAGATACCGCGCGCCGTTGGACGGCCGCAGCATCCCGCGCAGCACCGGCACGCTGACGTGCTGCAGCGGCATGTCCATGTACGTGCACACTTTGGGCAGCGAGGCCATCGCGTCGATCAGCTCCGAGTCGACGGTCGCCGGATACAGATAGAGCAGCCGAATCCATGCGATGCCGTCGACGGCATCGAGCTGCTTCAGCAGATGCGCCAGCCCGCCGCGCCGGAAACCGCGATCGCGTCCCCACATCGACGTGTCCTGCGCGATCAAGATGAGCTCTTTGGTCCCGCCGGCCGCGAGCGCGCGCGCTTCGGCGAGGATCGACTCCTCGGACCGCGAGCGAAACTTTCCGCGCAGCTGCGGGATGATGCAGAACGTGCACGGGTGATCGCAGCCTTCGGCGATCTTCAGGTACGCCGTGGCCGACGGCGTGGTGATGAGCCGCGGCAGAAAATCATGTTCCGGCTCGGCCTCGAAGCCCAAGCGCACGGGCTTCTTGCCGGCGCGCGCGTCGTCGAGCAGCTCGACGATCGACGCGTACGCGCCGGTGCCGATCACGCCGTCGATCTCCGGGATCAGCGACTGCAGCTCGTCGCCGAAACGCTGCGACAAGCACCCGGCCACGATGAGCTGCTGACCGTCGCGCTTGCGCTCCGCGTGCTCGAGGATCGTCTCCGTGGATTCGGCCTTGGCGGGATCGATGAACGCGCAGGTGTTGATCACCACCGCGTCCGCGTCGGCGGCCTCGGGCACGAGCGCCCACCCCGCCGCGCCGAGCTTCGCGATCATCACCTCGCTGTCGACGAGGTTCTTCGCGCACCCGAGGGAGACGAACGAGACGGTATTGGTGCGTACGGCGGTCGCTGTCATCGATAATTGGTGAACTGCAAGGGCAGATCGTAGTCCAGCCCCTTGAGCAGGCTCATTACCTTTTGCAGATCGTCCTTGGACTTGCCTGAGACGCGGATCTGCTCGTCCTGGTACTGA
>JALZBE010000592.1 GCA_030947665.1 Vulcanimicrobiota bacterium
CATGCAAGGACAGCGCCCGCCGCGGTTCCGGTTCCGGCGAGCGCGCCCGTCCACGAAAACGGATTGGTCCCCGCGCCTAGCCTCGCGTAAGCGGTTCACCTCGGCATCAGGGCCGAAGAGGACAGGCGCCGCCGCCGCGTCTGCGAAGAAACCTCGACATGACGAGGTCGTTGCCATCCGCGCTGGGCACCGCGCTGCTGGCTGCCGCGCTGCTGTGCGCGTGCGGACGCGGCGGGGATCACCGCGAGGAATCACAGGCGCCCCACGCGGTGAAGAACCCGAGCGATTTCCCGCTCTACCCGCGCAGCGAGGTCGTGAACGTCGTGCCGGTCGACACCGAGCAGATGTTCGCGGTGCTCCGCGCGAACGACGCCACCGCGGAATTGCCGCACAACTTTCACGGCCACGTAATCATCGCCGAAACCGGCGCGACGATGCCGCAACTTCGCACCTGGGTCAAGTCGCTGGAGTCGTCCCCGCCGCTCGGCATGCGCGATACGACGTCGCACACGTCGCGCTCGGCGCATCGCAAGAACACCATCGACGTGAACGGCGACGGTACCGCGCAGTTCTCGACCGCGGATTCCTCGCGGTGGGTGTACGTCTTCACCGCGGACCCACGGCAAATCTACCAGCAGGCAGGCCCGCTGTTCACGATGATCGACGCGTACAAGGCCGCGCCGGGGTTTTTGCGAGCGCCGATCGATGACGCCGCGAGGAAGTCGGCGGGCTACACCGTGACGGAGATGCTCGATGCGAACAGCCCGGCCGGCGCGGTGATCGCCGAGCTCAAGCGGCTGCAGTCGGTCGACCGGCGCGCGATCCTGCTCATCGACGAAGCGAAGAAGTAGCGGCGAGCGCCACCGCGACGTGCGCGGCGATCCCTGATTTCATCGCGTTCTCGTCGATGTCGAACGCGGGATGGTGGTTGGGGAACGCGTGCGTGGCGTCGCCCGCGCCCAGAAAATAGAAGCACGCGGGGACGGCTTGCGCGAAGTACGAGAAATCCTCGCTGCCCATGACCGGCGCGGTCTCGCGCACGCGCGCCGCGCCGAACTCCGCCGTCAGCACCGCGGTCACGAACGCCGCTTCGGCGGGATCGTTCACGGTGACCGGATACGACGGGTGCCATTGCAGCGAGCACGTCGCGTTGGCGGCGGCGCAGGTATGCTCCGCGATGCGCTGCACGCGCGCTTCCATGGTGTCGCGCGTCGCGTCGGTGAACGTGCGCACGGTGCCCTTGAGCGCGACGCGTGGCGGGATCACGTTGTACGTCGTGCCGCCGTTGATCGCGCCGATCGTCAGCACGGCCGGTTCGACCGGATCGATCTCGCGGCTCACGACGCGCTGCAGCGCGCCGACGACGTCGGCCGCGACCACGACCGGATCGACCGATCGGTGCGGCATCGCGCCGTGTCCGCCCATGCCTTCGACGACCAGATCGAACGAGTCGACCGCGGCCATCAGCGGTCCCGGGCGCAGCCCGAACACCCCGCTCGGCGCGAGCGCGTTGCCCGCGGTGTTCACGATGTGCAGGCCGTACGCGCGCTCGATCGCAAAGCGCGCGATGAGGCCGTCGTCGAGCATCGCGCGCGCGCCGCCGCCGCCTTCCTCCGCCGGCTGGAACACGAATGCGATGCGGCCGTGCACCTCGCTCGCGCGCTCGCGCAAAATGGCCGCCGCGCCGAGCAGCATTGCGACGTGCGCGTCGTGACCGCACGCGTGCGTCACGCCCGCGTTGCGCGACACGTACGGGACGCCGTCGTTCTCCTCGGGCATCGGCAGCGCGTCCATGTCGGCGCGCAGCATGATCGTCGGGCCGGGCTGCGCGCCGGTCAGCAGGCCGACGACGCCGGTTCCCCCGATGCCGGCGTGCACCTCGATCCCCAGCGCGCGCAGCCGCGCGGCGACGATCTCCGCCGTGCGCGTCTCTTCGAACGCGAGCTCGGGGTGCGCGTGCAGATCGCGCCGAACGGCGACCGTTTCGGCGAAGAGCTCGGGAGACACGGCGACGGTCGTCATGCGAGGCGCTTTCGCCGCGCGACCTCGCGTACCGGCCCGACGAGGGTTCGCTTCCCCAGGGCCAGGGAACGGTGCGCGCAATGCATCATTCGCGTTCCGACTTTCTGACCGGCACCTCAGCGCTGCTGTTCGCGGGCCCGGCGAAGAAGCCGGCGGCGACGCCCACCCCGGGGCTCCCGACACTCGAGGCGAGTGCGGACCCGACGGGCGTCTGTCCGGTCGTCGGCCCGGTGGACGCGTTGGCACGGCTGGTAGCGGGCAACGACCGCTTCGCGAACGGGCGTCTCAAACACATCGACCAGTCGCCGGGGCGCCGCACGCAGGTCGCGCCGCACCAGTGCCCGTTCGCGGTCGTGATCGACTGCGCCGACTCGCGCGTGTCGCCCGAGCTGCTGTTCGACCAGGGTCTGGGCGATCTGTTCGTG
>JALZBE010000593.1 GCA_030947665.1 Vulcanimicrobiota bacterium
GTTGGGCTTCTTGCTGCACTTCGGCGGCGGCATCATCCACATCTTGATCGTGATCGCGATCATCCTCGTGATCTACAATCTCATGACGGGACGCGGCGCGAGGGTCTAGCACCCCGCACCTGACCACGAGCGGTCACACGTCTTCGCGCGGATGAAACTCATCGAACTCCGCGCGGAGGCGTCCGCGCGCGAGCTTCGTGTAGATCTCCGTCGTGGCGGTCGACTCGTGCCCGAGAAACTCTTTGAGGAACAAGAGGTCGGCGCCGCGCTCACGCATCAGCGTCGCGACGGTGTGCCGCCACGTGTGCGGTGACGCGTGCTCGGTGATCCCGGCGAGCTGCATGTACGCTCGCACGATCTTGTAGACCGCGGCGGCGCTCAGGCGCCGGTCGCCGCGCCCGACAAAGAACGCCGGGACGCTCACGCGCGGTCGCAGCGCGAGATACTCGCCCAGCGCGGCGGCGGCTTCGGGCGTCATCGGGACGTAGCGGTCCTTGTTGCCTTTGCCTTTGATCACGCGCAGCGACCGGCCGTCGAGGTCGACGTCGTTGAGGTCGAGCCCCACGAGCTCGGCCCGCCGCACGCCGCACGACCACAGGCACTGCAAGATCGCCTGGTCGCGGGCGCGCTGCAGCCGGCTCAGGCCCGCCGGCGGCGCGACGGCGAACACGCGGGCAACCTCGTCGCCGCGCATCGCCTTGGGCAGCGGGCGGCCGATCTTGGGCAGGATCGCGTCAGCGGCCGGGTTGTCATCGCGCCGCCCGCTGTGGCGCAGGTGCTTGTAGAACGTGCGCAGCGTCGCGATTTTGCGGCGCACCGAACGCGGCGCGTAGCGGCGCGAGCGCGCGAGGTGCGTTTGATACGCGAGGATGTCGGCGTATTTCGCGCCCGTCAGCGCGTCGTACGGCGGCGGCAATTTCTCGTCGGGATCGGTGCCGAGCGCTTGGGACTTCAAGAACGCGCCGAAGTGCTCGAGGTCGCGCTGGTACGCCTCGCGGGTGCGCGGGGTCGTGCCGCGAATCGCCAGGTACCGCTCGGCGAACCCGGCGATTTCGGGGTCGAGCGAGAGAAACTCGGGTTTCTCGTAGACGGGACCGCGCTTCTTCATTTCGCCCTCTGAGTTACGATAATCAGTATTTCCGTTACTCGGAAGAAGACGGCGACTCCTTCGGGCAGCGGCGGCGGCGGCGGCCGGTGACGGCGGGCACACTCGCTCGCCCGGTAGGCCAACCGCTCAGAAGTCCCGCGGCTTCTGCCGAAACCTTTTGTACGATGCACCTCTTCGACCAGCTTCTCGGCAAAGCGGAGCCGCTCTGGTTCGATAACTCGACGAACGGTCGCGACGGCACGTTCGACGCCGTCGCGCTGTGCGAAGGCAAGCGGATCGCGGTGCTCGGCACGACGGTCGCCCGCGAAGGCATCGCGTTCGTCTCCACCGTCGAAGTGCACGGGCGCGAGATCCCGCTGACGTTCACGATCCGCCGCCGCTCGATCCCCAGCCGGGTCAAGATCGTCAAGGCCGAGCGGATGCAGGCGCCCAAGCGCGTCGTCCACCGCTATTTCTGCTCGTTCACGGCGATCGCCGCCGACGACTGGGACGCCGTCGTTCGCTACGTCGAAAACGTGCCCGAGCCGCGTGCCGTCCCGCTGCCCGTGCTCGTCGACGACGAGTGCCGTTCGCTCACGTCGGCCGTCCAGGAAAAGATCGTGGATCACCTCGTTCGGCTCAAGCGGCTCGCGAAGCCCGCTTCGGGCGTCGCCCCGCTGATCCGGCTGCAGGCCGGCCCCGTGCAAGAGCTCGAGGACGGCCGCTCCGCGCGCGACGTGCGCATCCACAGCCGCGTCCTGGCCGACGACCGGTTCCGGTCGTACGACACGCGCTTTCGCGTGTTCTCCGACGAGTCGGTCGAGCTCGTCCTGAGCTGACTGCGGCCATAGGCCGCTCAGCTGCGGCTGACTGGCCGGAGGCCGCTCAGCCGTAGGCGTTGCGCAGCAGCTCGCGGACGGTGGCTTCGTCCGGCTGGGCCGGGTTGTTTGCGAGCAGCGGCTGCTCGAGCACGCGCGGGAGCGCGCGTTCCGGGAGGTCGGCGGCCGCACCCAACTCGGCGAAGGTGCGCGGCAGCGCGTAAGCCACCGCAATCGCGTCGGCTTCCGCCGCGAGATCGGCGATCCCGAACGCCTCGGCGACCGCCGCGACGGCGTCGGGCGCGAGGCGCACGTTGGCGCGGACGGCGTGCGGCAGCACGATCGCGTTGACGATCCCGTGCGGGATCCGCGTCAGCCCGCCGACCACGTGGCAGACCGCGTGGTGCAAGCCCATCGAGCGCGTGTCCAGCGCGAAGCCGGCGAGGTGCGCGACCTCGAACAGCTCAGCGTGCAGCGCGATGTCGTGGTGCGTCGCCGCGCGCCGCAGCAGCGGCGGCAAACGGCGTCCGGCCTCGAGC
>JALZBE010000594.1 GCA_030947665.1 Vulcanimicrobiota bacterium
GCCGGCGCTCGCGCTCGGCGTCGTCGACGCGCTGCTGGCCGTCGCGATCGTGCGCGACGCCGCGCTGGGTGCGGACATCTTCGCGCGGCGCGGCGATACCGAAGCGCGCGAGCTCGGCGACCGCGTCGCAGCGAGCACACGCGACGGTGCCGTCGTCGTCGCGGTGTGGGACTGGGCCACGCCGCTCGCGTACAAAGCGTACGTCGATCGCGCGCTCGGCAACCGCATCGTCGTCACGGCGCTGCCGTCGGACTATCTCGCCGAATACGGGCGCTGGATGCGCGATCATCAGCTCACGATCGTATCCGACGGGCCGCCGCAGCTGCACGGGTATCGCACGCACCTGCTCGCCGCCGGCACCCCGCAAGTGTACGAGATCCTACCGCCGTGAACGCGCTGCTCGCCGGCTTGCTGGGAGCGATCGTCGCGCTCGTCGCCGCGCACGGGCGCGTTTCGCCGTACGACAACTACGTGCTGCTCGCGAGTTCGCTGCTGCACGGACACATCGACATCGACGCGCTGTGGCGCGACTCCTCGATCGACGCCGTGCTGTTCGAAGGCCACCGCTACATCGTCAACGACCCGGTCCCCGCGGTGCTGATCCTGCCGCTGGTGATGCTCGTCGGCACGGCCGCGAACCAGACGCTGCTCGCGTGCCTGCTGTGCGGGCTCGCGATCGGCGCGGCGTGGGCGCTGCTCGAACGCATCGGCGTGACGAACCGCACGACCATCTGGCTCGTCGTGTTCTTCCTCGCCGGCACGGATCTGCTGTGGTGCTCGATGCTGGGCGACGTGTGGTTCATCGCGCAGACGTCGGCCGTCGCGTTCGTGCTGCTCGCGCTGTGCGAGCTCGCCGGCAAGCGCCGCGGCTGGCTCGTCGCGTTGTGGACGGCGCTCGCGCTCGGTTCGCGCTTCACGCTCGTCATGGCGTTGCCCGTCATGCTGTGGTGGGTGTGGAACGGTTTTCTGGAACGTGAACGGCGGCCGCGCAGTGCGCTCGCGTTCGTGCTCGCGCTGGTGCCGTTCTTCATCACGTGGGTGGCGTACAACGAAGCGCGCTGGCACGTGCCGTGGGACGCCGGGCACACCGTCTTCTACCACCAAGACCCGTTCATGGGTGCGCCGGGCGGCTCGCCGTTCGGGCTCGCCAACGTGCCTGTGGAGCTGTACTCGTTCTTCGTGGTGGCGCCGCGGTGGCATAGCGCGTTTCCGTATCTCGAGCCGCTCGCGTTCGGCACGGCGCTGTGGTTCACGAGCCCGGCGCTGGTGTTCGCGTTCCTCGCGCGCGAGCCGCGCCGGCTGGTCGTGTCGCTGTGGGCCGCCACGCTGCTGGTAGCCGGGCCGTCGCTTCTCTACTATGCGAACGGCGGCTCGCAGTTCGGCATGCGGCATGCGCTCGATTTTGAGCCGTTCGTCCTCGTGCTGATGGGTCTTGCGGCCCGCCAAAGCCGCGCGCAGCTGTGGCGCGTCGCGCAAGCGCTGATCGTGTGGAGCGTCATCGCCGGCGCGTGGGGCTGCTGGTACTGGAACACGTACCTGCGCGCGGACAGCTGAGTGAGAGTGTGACGCGTGTCCTCGGTGCGCCGAAATTCGACGCGTCCCGCTGTTTCCTGGGTACGTGAACCTTTGGAAATCGGAGGGACACTGACGAATGGAAGAACGCAACATCTCGGTCGATCGTGAAAACGGCGGGTCGCTCGCGGCCTTTAGCTTGATCGCCGTCATCGTCGTCGTCGCCTTGATCGCGTTGTTCGTGTGGCAGCCGTGGAACGCGACGAGCAGCACGGGCATCAACAGCACGAGCACGACGACGTCGAGCGGAACGAACACGGGCACCTCCGGGACGTCGAACACCACGACGACCAACGGGAGCACGCATTAATGGACCGCCGCGATGAAAACGACGCGCGCCGCACGGTCGACACCGTCAAAGGCGACACGCACGACGCGCTCGACGAAGCGAAGCACCGCGTGCAGGCCGGCGCCGAGAACCTGAAGCGTGCCGTCGAAGGCGACAACATGCCGCTGGGGGATCGCATCGCGTCGCACGTCAAAGAAGCCGGCCACGATCTCGAGGCCGATTACGACAAGACGAAGCGCGACGTGCGCGACGACGCAATCTAACGCGGGGCGCATCTGAAAAAGACGAGCACCGAGCAACTCGCCGAGTATGCGCGCAAACGCGACTTCTCGGCGACGCCGGAACCGTCGGGCGCGAAACGCAAGCGGGCTTCTACCAAGAAGCTCCGCTTCGTGGTGCAGCAGCACCGCGCGACGCGGCTGCACTGGGACTTCCGCTTGGAGGCCGCGGGCGTGATGCCGTCGTGGGCGGTCACCAAAGGCCCGACGCTCATCGCGGGCGAGAAGCGGCTCGCGATGAAGACCGAAGATCATCCGCTCGACTACCGCACGTTCGAAGGCGTGATCCCCGAGGGCAACTAC
>JALZBE010000595.1 GCA_030947665.1 Vulcanimicrobiota bacterium
GTGCAGCAGCACCGCGCGACGCGGCTGCACTGGGACTTCCGCTTGGAGGCCGCGGGCGTCATGCCGTCGTGGGCGGTCACCAAAGGCCCGACGCTCATCGCGGGCGAGAAGCGGCTCGCGATGAAGACCGAAGATCATCCGCTCGACTACCGCACGTTCGAAGGCGTGATCCCCGAGGGCAACTACGGCGCGGGCGAGGTGATCGTCTGGGACGAGGGCTTCTACGATCTGTTCGAGGGCGACGATCCCGTCGCGCAGATCGCGAAGGGCAAGCTGAAGATCGTGCTCGCGGGCCACAAGCTGAAGGGCTTGTTCACGCTGGTGAAGATGAAGCCGCGCGAAGGCGAGCACGGCGAGCCCTGGCTGATGTTCAAGGACCACGACGAGTACGAAGACCCGAACTGGAAGATGGAAGAGCACGCGCAGAGCGTGAAGACCGGCAAGACGCTCGCGCAACTGCAAGCGTCGCGCAAGGACGCGCCGATCTGGAAAAGCAACCGCGCGGCGTCTGCCGACGGCACCGCGGTGAAGCGCGCCGCGCGCGCCAAATCGGCCAAAGCCGATCCGATCCCGCGCGAGACCAAGCCGATGCTCACCACGCTGATCGAAGGCCCGTTCGACGATCCGCGCTGGCTGTTCGAGCTGAAGTGGGACGGCTTTCGCGCGATCGCGGTGATCGAGAAAGACGCGGTGACGCTCACGTCGCGAAGCGGCCTCGACCTGCTGCACCAGTTCCGCGAGATGAAGGCGCTGCAAACGGCGTTTCGTTCGATCCCGGTCGTCGTCGACGGCGAGCTGTGCGTGCTCGACGACGCCGGCCGGCCAAGCTTTCAGGCGCTGCAGTCGCGCGACAAGCCCGAAGCGCGCGGACTCAAACGCCGCAAGCCGTCGCTGGTGACGTTCGTCGCGTTCGACCTGCTGTACGCCGACGGCCGCGACCTGCGCGACCGCCCCCTCGAAGAGCGCAAGCGCCTGCTCGAAGCGATCATCGTCCCGGAGCGCGGTGTGCTGTTTTCCTCGCACGTGCTCGAGAACGGCAAAGAGCTGTTCGCGCTCGCCGAGAAGCGCGGCCTCGAAGGCATCGTCGGCAAGGTGCGCACGTCGCCGTACCGCTCGATCCGCTCGCGCGAGTGGGTGAAGATCAAGGCGAAAAAACGCCAGGAATTCGTGATCGGCGGCTGGACGGAGCCGCGCGGCAGCCGCAAGGAGTTCGGCTCGCTGCTGGTCGGCTACTACGACGGCGACGTGTTGAAATACGCGGGTCACGTCGGCACGGGCTATGACGGCAAGCTGCTGAAAACCGTGATGGCGAAGCTCGCACCGCTCGAGCGCAAGAACTGCCCGTTCGGCGAAAAGCCGAAAACGAACACGCCAGCGCATTGGGTGAAGGCGCAGCTCGTCGCGGAGGTGACGTTCGCGGAGTGGACGCGCGAAGGAATTCTGCGCCAACCGGTGTTCTTGGGGCTTCGAAACGACAAGGACGCCGCGAGCGTGGTGCGCGAGCGCGAACAGCACGCCGACCCCGACGCCTAATGGCCGCGAAGAAAACAGAGACCACGGTCGACGTCAACGGTCGTACGGTGAAGCTCACCAATCAGGAGAAGGTGCTCTTTCCGAACGACGGCTTCACCAAGGGCGATCTCGTCGCGTACTACCGCGCGGTCGCGCCCGTGATCTTGCCGTACCTGCGCGACAACCCGCTCACGATGGAGCGCTTCCCCGACGGCATCGACGTCGCGCGCGGGATCTGGGAGAAACAGATGCCGCGCTACACGCCCGACTGGGTGGGGCACGTGACGATCCCGCCGTCGACGGGCGAGCGACGCAACGTGAGCTACGTCGTCGTGAACGACGAAGCGGCGCTGGTGTGGGTCGCCAACCTCGCGGCGATCACGCTGCACATCTGGTACTCGCACGCGCCGACGATCGACGTGCCCGACGTCATCCTGTTCGATCTCGACCCCGGCGAGCGGTGCCCGCTGGCGCGCCTGGCCAAGGTGGCGCTGGCGTTCCGCGAGGAGCTCGGCAACATCGGGATCACGCCGCTGGTGAAGACCACCGGCGGGATGGGCCTCCACGTGATCGTGCCGCTGGAGCCGCACTACGACTACGACGTGGCCAAGGGGGTGTCCGAGCTGGTGGCCCGGCGCATCCACAGCGTGCTGCCGAAGGACTCTACGCTGGAGCGGACGATCGCGCGCCGGCCCGACGACGTCGTCTACCTGGATTGGGTGCAGGTGGGCAAGGGCAAAACCTACGTCGCGCCGTTCACCGTGCGGGCTCGGGACGGGGCGCCGGTGTCGATGCCGCTGGCTTGGCGGGACGTCGAGGCGATGCGCCGCAAGCGCGCCCCCGAGACGACCGCGGAGATGCGGCGGTGGACGATCGCGAACGTGCCGGGGCTCGTCGCGAAGCACGGCGACCCGTGGCGGCGCGAGGGT
>JALZBE010000146.1 GCA_030947665.1 Vulcanimicrobiota bacterium
CGATGAGGCGGGCGTGTGAGATTTGGAACGGTCCGCTTTCGAGCAGAAGCCGGGATATCTCGCCGGGGCGGCTCATCGCCGTCCACAGCGCAGCGAGCGCGCCGTACGAGAAACCCCCGAGCCCGATCGGCTCGTCGGACACACGATATCGCGCGCGGAGGAGCGGCATGACGTCGTCGAACACGAACGTCGGAAAGAGTTTTCCGTGCGGGTGCGTCAACGTCGTGTCGGGCAGGTCGGGGTACGGCAGGTACTCGTTTGACCGCGCGTCGTCGTCCGGAGCTTCGGCCGGCACGCCGTTGTCGACGCCGACGAAGATCGTCGGCCGAATTTTCCGCGCCTGCTCGAGTGCCGACACGACGGACGGCAGCTTCTCGGCCTGAAAAACCGTGAGCCCGTCGGTGAACACGAACACCCGATACCGCGTGTTTGCAACGTCTGCCGACTCGTAGTTCGCCGGGACGAGGACTCGCACGGTCCGCGTGCTAGGAAACGTCCTGCTGCGCAGCGTGAGGCGATCGTATGGACGCCGCGAAGCCGGGCTGCTCCGCATCGGGCGGGCCGTGCACCCCGTGAGGATCGCGTACGTTCCGAACCTAGCGAGCAGCTCACCGCGTGTCATCGCGATCAGCTCGTGAGCGGCAGGTGGGCTTCGACGTAGCGCCGGTACTTCGCGAACGCGCTTCCGTATATCGAAGCGAGCTCGGAATTCGGCTGCGTCGGCTCGTCGTAGCCCGCGGCGCGCGCCGCCGTGCGCGCGTCGTCGACCAGGCCGACGGCCTGCGCGGCGATCAGCGCAGCGCCGAACGCCGACGCCTCCTGCTCGTGCGGCTGCACCGCCGGCACACCAAACACGTCGGCGAGCAGTAGCCGCACCAGCGGCGCCTTGGTGAGGCCGCCGCTGAGCAGCAATCGTTCCGCAGGTCCGACGAGCTCGCGCATCACGTCGTACACCGCGTACACGCCGAAAACGACGCTCTCGAACGCCGCGCGCAGGATCGTGCGCCGGTCGTGCGCGAGATCCAAGCCGTCGAACGCGCCGCGCAGCGCGCTGTTCCAGTACGGCGCGCGTTCGCCGGCAAAGAACGGCAGCACGACGAGCCCTTGCGCGCCGGGCTCGATCTCCGCGGCGAGCGCGGCCGCGTGCGCGAAGCGCTCGCCCTTCGGGAACTCGTACAGCAACAGGCCGAAGATCCAGTCCAGCGACGCGCCCGCCGCGCTGGTCGGGCCGCCGACGACGTAGTGCGTGTCGTCCGCGCAGTAGCAGAACGTGCGCGCTTTCGCGTCGAGGATCGGCTCGTCGGAGAGCACGCGAACCGCGCCCGACGTGCCGAGCGTGACCGCAACGTCGCCGCGCACCCCGCCGACACCTACGTTCGCGAGCGGTCCGTCGGCAGACGCGAGCACCACCGCGGTCAGCCCGGTGAGCCCGAGCTCGCGCGCGACCGCGGGCCGGAACTGGCGCAGCGCCGTCGACGGCAGCGCCGGCTGCGACAATCGCTCCGCGCCGACGCCCGCGAGTTTTAGCGCGCGCGCATTCCAGTCGCGCGTGCGCAGGTCGAGCATCCCGGTCGCCGATGCGATGCCGTGGTCGACGAGCCACTCGCCGGTCCAGCGAAACACGACGAGCTCTTTGAGTCCCACAAAGCGGTGCGTCTTCGCGAACAGCGCCGGATCGTTTTCCGCCAGCCAGCGCAGTTTCGCGACGGGCAGCATCGGGTGCATCGGCGCGCCCGTCCTCGCGTAGAGCTCCAGCGCGGTGCCGTCGGCGCGCCAGCCGTCGGCGACCGCGTGGGCGCGCCGGTCCATCCACGTGATCGCGTGCGACAGCGGCTCGCCCGCGTCGTCGACGCACAGCACGCCGTGCATCGCGCTCGAAAACCCGATCGCCGCAACTTCGCTGCCGCGCATGCGCACCTCGGCGAGCACGCGCGCAAGCACTTGCATCGTCGCGCGATAGACCACGTCCGCGTCCTGCTCGACGAAATCGGCCTGCGGTGTCTCGAGCCCATAGAACTGCGACCCGCTCGCGATCTTGCGCCCGCCGGTGGTGATGGCGAGCACCTTCACCGCCGACGTGCCGAGATCGATCCCCACCACGACGGCGGGTGCGGCATCAGCCGCGCCAGGCGTAGTTCGTCTCCGGTATTTTTTCGATGCGGCCGAGGATGACGACGTACGAGAAGATGCCGACGATCAGGATGACGGCGGCCGTGATCAGCGCGATGTGAAACGAGCCGGTGCGCGCGACGACGATGCCGGTGACCGTCGGTGCGAAGAAGCCGGCGACGTTGTTGAGAAAGTTCATGATGCCGCCGACCTGGCCGGTGCTGTTGTTGGGCGCGATGAGCGCGGGGATCGACCAGCCGACGGGGGCGTGGAACGATATCCCCGCGACCGCGAGCGTGATCCACGCGACGGCGACGTTGATGTCCTTGGTGTACGCCGCGCCGATCACTGCGAAGCCGAGGACGAGCCCCGCGATCAGCACCGTTTTGCGCACGCGGTTCGCGTCGGCGCCGCGTTTGATCAAGTAGTCGACGAGCCAGCCGCCGACGAGCAGATCCGTCAGCGTGCCGACACCCCAGATCAAGAACACGTAGCCGCCCGCTTTGAGGATGTTCACGTCGAACGTGGTCTGCAGATACGTCGGCAGCCATGTGAGCAGAAACGCGAAGAGATACCCGTATGCGGCGAAGCCGATCGTGAGGCCCAACACCTTGCGGCGCGTGATGAGATAGATGAGGCTTGCCCCGCGCGGCGTTTCGCCGGCCGGCGTCTCGGGCTCGCCGCCGCCCTCGCGAATGTACTGCGCCTCGGCGTGCGTGAGCCGTTTGTCCTGGCTCGGGTTGCGATAGAAGATGTAGAACAAGGCGAAGAACACGAGGCTCAGCGCGGCAGTCGACCAGAACATCCCGCGCCAGCCGAGATGGTACAGCAGATACGCGGTGAACGCGACGCCGACCGCGTTGGAAAGTTTCGCGGCCGCGTCGAACAGCGACGTCGCGAGCCCGCGCTCGCTGCGCGGGAACCAGTAGCCGACGGCCTTCGCGTTGGCGGGAAATGTCGGCGCCTCGGCGAGCCCGAGGAAAAGCCGCGCCGTATAGATGAGCCCGAAGTTCGGCGCGAGCGCGGTGCATGCCGCCGCGACGCTCCACAGAAACGCCGCGATCCGCGAGATCACGGTGACGCCGTAGCGATCGAGGATGTAGCCGACCGGGATCTGCGAGAACGCATAGACGGCGAAGAACGCGCTGCTGAGGATGCCGAACTCCGCGGGTCCCATGCCCAGCTCGTCGTGGAGCGGCTTGGACGCCACCGAGAGCGCGCCCCGGTCGATGTAGTTGATCAGGACGCCGAAGCCGAGGATCAGCGCGATGCCCCAGCGGAGGTTGGTAACGCGTTCCGCGGGCGCGATGATGCTGCGTTGCACGATGGTTCTCCCGGTCGCCGGATTGCTAGTCCCTTTCTTCCGCGCGAGCGCGCTAAGAAACATGCGACCGCGCGCCGAACCCCGTCGCGGATGAGACGCACGCCGCCTTGGGTGTTCGCTGCCGCAGCCGGGATCGAGCTCGCGGTGCTGCTGCTGTGCGTCTGGGGCATGGAACAGAGCCGCTACGCCGCCGCTGAGGAACTCGGGCCGGCGCCGGAGCCCGAGCCCGAGGCCTTGGTGCCTCCCCACCCCATGATCGGCCCGCCGCCGGAGCGGCCGCCCGAAGCCGAGGATCTCGCCCCCGTCCCGGCGTTCGTCGTCGAGCCGGCCGACGCGGCCACTCAGATCGTCGGCGGGACGGCCGGCGGCGGGCGGTTCGCCTTCGGTTTCTACGCCGACGGAAACATGCGGTTCGTGGACGCCGACGGCGGGCGGTATGCGGGCAAGGTCGAGAGCGCGCGCGCGCGGATGCGCGAGGTCGCCGGCACGCGCGCCTTCACGGTCCAAATTGGGGTCGCCGCGGACCAGCGGCTGCAGGCGACGTTTACGGGCGGGGCCCATGACGCCGAAACCATTGCATTGGCACCGCTCGTCGGATGGAGCGTCGCATGAACGTCCTCGATCGTCTCGATACCACGCTGCGCGTCGTGGGCGGCGCTCGCCTCGAAGGCAGCGTCCAGATTCAAGGCGCCAAGAACGCCGCGCTGCCCATCATGGCCGCGGCGCTGCTCGCGCGCGGCAAAGTGACGCTGCGCCGCGTCCCGCGGATCACCGACGTCTCGGTGATGTGGTCGCTCCTCGAAGCGCTCGGTGCGCGGCTGTCGCTGGACGATCGCAACACGATCACGATCGATGCGGCGAACGTCAACAAGTACCGCGCGCCGTACGCGCTGGTGCGCAAGCTGGCCGCGTCGTTCGACTTGTGCGGTCCGCTGCTGGGACGCTTCGGCCGCGCCGAGGTCCCGCTGCCGGGCGGCTGCATCCTGGGCACGCGCGCGACGGACATGCACGAGGCCGCGTTCCGGTCGCTGAGCGCCGACGTCTCCGTCGAGCACGGTTATCTCGTTGCGAGCGCGCGCAACGGACGCTTGAGCGGCGGCGAGATCGAGTTCCGCATGCCGTCGGTCGGCGCGACCAAGAACGCGATGCTCGCGGCCGTCACCGCCGCCGGCGACACGATCATCCACAACGCCGCGATGGAACCCGAGGTCGTGGACCTCGCAAACTTCCTCGTGGCGATGGGCGCGAAGATCGCGGGCCAAGGCGGCGACACGCTGCGCATCACCGGCGTTGCGGAGCTGCACGGCGTCGAGTACGAGATCATCCCCGACCGCATCGCGACGGGAACGCTGCTGATCGCCGGCGCGATCACGCGCGGCGACGTGACGGTCAAGCAAACGCGCCCCGACGATGTGCTCGCGCTGCAGCTTGCGCTGGGCGAATGCGGCGTGAAAGTCAGCAACGGCGACGACTGGATTCGCGTGCAAGCCGGCGCCGTCAAAGGCGGTACCGACGTCGTGACCGCACCGCACCCGGGTTTTCCGACCGATCTGCAGCCGCAGTTGCTGTCGTTCCTGTGCACGGCACCGGGCGTGAGCGTCGTCGAAGAATCCATCTTCAACGCACGCTTTTCGTACGTCAACGAGCTGGTGCGCATGGGCGCCGACGTGCGCGTCGCGATGGACAACAACACGGCGCTGGTCAAAGGCGTAGCGCAACTCTCGGGCGCGCCGGTCGAAGCGCCGGACATCCGCGCCGGCGCAGGCCTGGTGCTGGCGGGCCTCGGCGCCGTCGGCGAGACGGAGATCATCGGCCTGGAGTACATCGACCGCGGCTACGAGCGCCTGGAAGAAACGCTTTCATCGCTGGGCGCGCAAGTACAGCGCTCGAGCGGCATCGTCCCGTTCCACGAACCAACGGGCACATTCGAAACGGCTGTGTATCCGAGCGTTTAGGACGACGTCAGCGCGGCGACGATCACGATCTCCACTTTGAACTCGGGCCGGGCGAGGCGTGCTTCGACCGTTGCGCGGGCCGGCGGGTTCGTGCGGTCGACCCAGGCGTCCCACACGCCGTTCATCTCCTCGAACGTCGCGATGTCCGCGAGGTAGATCGTCGCCGACAGGACGTGCGCCTTGTCGCTGCCCGCGAGCGCGAGGGTCGACTCGAGGCGTGCGAGGACCTGACGCGTTTGTCCGGCGACGTCGGCCGATGCGTCATCGGGCACATGCCCCGCTGTATAGACCGTGCCGTTGCAGACGACCGCGCGGCTCATGCGCGGGCCTGGCTCGAAGCGCTGAATGCTCATGGGTTCGGAGTGCGGCGAACACCGCCGTCACGCCTGGCGCCGCGTGAAATTCGGGGGGGGGCGTCTAACCGCCGCGCGCTCGATCGATGACCTTGTCGATCGCGGTGGCAACGCTGGAAGCGCACTTTGTCGCGATGTCGCCGTGGTTGCAGCCGTCTATCTCCACCCGTGAGCCGATGGATGAGTATGTCGCCAACGGCGCGGTGAATTTTTTCATGAACTCCCGTTCGGCGCGCCGCTGATCGGCCGGAAGCGCTTCCCCTGCAAACGGGTCTGCGGCCACGATAACGGCCAGCGGCAAGTCTCCATACTGCCGCTGTTCGCTGCGAACTTCCGCCGTGCTGATCGTTCTATCCGAGGTCTGATCGGAGTTATACGCTCGCCACCACGCGGGGCGCAGCTGGCGTTTCACGATCAGGTCAACCAACGATGCCGGCAGCTGGGGGTCGTGCGACGTGCACACGTCATAGAGCTGCGTGTGAGGCTTCGGTCCACCGCGTTCCGCTGCAGCAGTGCACGCCTTTGCCGCGGCAAAGCCTTCTTCGAACCCCGCTTTGAGGGCGGGTGCGACCGCAAAGAGGGCCGCTTCTTGATCTTCGATGTCCGGCTCGACCAGCACCAGACCCGCGAGATCGTCCAGATGCCGGTCGGCGTACAAGCGCGCGGCTAACGTGCTCGAGGAATAGCCGACGAGAACGAACGGCCGCGGGATCGGAGCCTTTTCGATCAGGGCGCGTAAATCGCCGACGTACGCAGCCGCATCGCGAGGCAACGGCCCCGGATCGCTGAATCCGAATCCGGCGCGATCGTACGAGCAAACGCGCGTGCGCTTTGCGATGAGCGGCTGCACGAAGCGCCAGTCCGACGTATCGTCGCTCTCGTTCGCATCGAGGATGAC
>JALZBE010000147.1 GCA_030947665.1 Vulcanimicrobiota bacterium
CCGGCACTTCACCGCCGGCGGCGCGCAGGGCGCGCAGCCCTTCGCGGTCACGACCACCGTCCAGCAGGACCAGCAGATGCGCGTCGACGGCTCCAACGTCGACGTCGATCAAGAGATGGCGAAGCTGTCACTGAACTCCGCCTACGCCCAGACGATGGGCCAGCTGTTGCAAAACCAGTACTCGCGCCTGCGCCAGGCCATCCAGGAGCGCTTCTAACGCGATGATCTCTACCGCAGCCGGCAACCACATGACGAGGCGAAGCCGAGGGGTTTCGGCTCTCGTTCAGAGAGACGAAAACTGATGGGTTTCTACACTTCGATCGAGGTCAGCGCGACCGGCCTGTCGGCCGAGCGGGTCGCGATGGACACCATCGCGAACAACATCGCCAACGTCAACACGACGCGCACCGCCGAGGGCGGTCCGTTCAAACGGCAGCTGGTGGTGTACGCGCAGAAGAACGAGCCGACCGCGGCGTCCGCCAACGCGCTCGACGACGCCAACGATCCGGCGCGCTCGCGCGCGGGCGTCGACGTGGTGGGGATCGTCAAGGACCAGGGCCCCGACAAGCTGATCTACGATCCATCGCATCCCGACGCCGACGCGCAGGGCTACGTGCACATGCCCAACGTCGACGTGGTGAAGGAGATGGTCGACATGATGGCCGCCTCGCGCGCCTACGAAGCCAACGTGACGGCGAT
This sequence comes from Vulcanimicrobiota bacterium, assembly GCA_030947665.1. GTDB lineage: Bacteria > Vulcanimicrobiota > Vulcanimicrobiia > Vulcanimicrobiales > Vulcanimicrobiaceae > Vulcanimicrobium. The sequence goes on from JALZBE010000147.1 coordinate 700, forward strand.
CCAGGAGGCCCGCGCGATGGGCACCGCCACGCTGGGGCTGCTCAAAGCCTGATGGACTACGGCAGCGCGATCTCCAAGGTCATCCCGGGCACGTTCGTGCCCGATCTCGGCGCGGCGACGAAGCTCGACGAGCGCCCCAACGTCGGCCCGATCCCCGACGGCGTCGCCGGTGTGGCCGGCATCGGCGAGTCGCAAGGCACGTCGTTCCGGGACACGGTCAAAACGATGCTTGCCGACGTGAACGACAAGATCAACGTGTCCGACCAGGCGCAGCGCGATCTCGCGAGCGGCAAGACGAACGACCTCCAGAAGGTCGTCACGTCGGTCGAAGAGGCGAACCTCGCCCTGAACTTCACGATGTCGATGCGCACGAAGCTCCTCGAGTCGTACCAAGAGATCGCGAGGATGCAGATTTAGCGGCGCCTTCGGCGCGCTAAATCACGGCATGACCCGCGTACGCGGGTCAGCCTTACGGGGCAGTTGGCGAATGCCATCGTATAGGCTAGGCGATGGCATCGGAGGAGCTGCTCGGCGGGCGGTACCGGTTGGAGCACGTGGCCGGGCACGGCGGGATGGCAATGGTCTTCGTCGCGCACGATACGAAGCTCGACCGCAAGGTCGCGATCAAGCTGCTGGCGCGGCGCCGCGACACCAGCGGCGTGCTGAACAAGCGGTTCGAGCGCGAGGCGCGCGCCGAGGCGAAGATCGTCCACCCCAACGTCGTCTCCGTGCACGACTACGGCGTGAACGAAGAAGGCCGGCCGTACATCGTGATGGACTACGTCGAGGGCGAACCGCTGGCCGACCTGATCGCCGGCACGCCGCTGTCTTCCGAACGCGTCGCGGCGATCGGGTTCGGCATCGCGCGCGCGCTCGCCGCGGCGCACGCGCTGGGGATTTTTCACCGCGACGTGAAGCCGGCCAACATCATCATCGACAACCAGGGCATCCCGCATCTGATGGACTTCGGCCTCGCCCGGGAGCTCGACGATCAGGACCCGGGTGTGACGGCGCCGGGCCTCTTGGTCGGCACTGCGCACTACGTCGCGCCCGAGCAGGCGCGTTACGGTACGGCGAGTCCGGCCGGCGACTTGTACTCGCTGGGCGCGGTGCTCTATCACGCGCTGACCGGCGAGCCGCCGTTCTCCGGCGGCAACGCGCTCGACGTCGCGCTGCGCCGCTTCGAGGAAGATCCCGTCGAGCTTCGCGTGCTGCTCCCCGCCGCCGACTCCGAGCTCACCGAGCTGGTCCACGCGCTGCTCGCGCGCGATCCCGTCGACCGGCCGTGGGACGCGACGATGATCGCCGAACGGCTCGGCGACATCGCGGCACGGCTGCGCGCGACGCGCACCGCGGGCGACACACCGGAGCCCCTACGCTGACGCCCTGTTTGCTCGGAAGGCTGACCCGCGTCGTACGCGGGTCATGCCGAGATTCGCGCGCGAAGCGCCGCGAATCCTAAAGTCCCCGCCCGCGACGCCGATCACAAACAGGTAAGCGGCCGGACAGCCCTCGCACGGTTGGGGCCGCTGCGGATCCCGAACGATGGACGGATCCGCGTTCGACGCGACCGGTATCCCGGGAGCGGCATCGTGCGGAGGGGCTTTTCACTTTGGTCCGAGGCATGTACACGGCGGCGTCCGGAGCGCTCGTTGCGCAATCAGCGGTGGACACGATCGCGAATAACCTCGCGAACGTCAACACGGCGGGATTCAAGCGCACGCTGCTCCAGGTCCAGTCGCAGCCCGAGCGTGACATCTACCGCTTTCAGACCGATCCGGCGAAGAACGGCGGAGTCGCGACGCAGCAGTTCATCGGCGCGCTCGGTACCGGTGCGCAGATCTACGACACGCCTGCGGACTACGCGCAAGGCGCGCTCGCCGCGACGGGCAACGACCTCGACGTCGCGCTGTCCGGCCCCGGCTTCTTCGCCGTACGCGAAGGCAACGGCAACGTCCGCTACACGCGCGACGGCGCCTTCTTGCGCGACCAGAACGGTTTTCTGACGGCGCAGAACGGCGATCGCGTGCTCGGACGCAACGCGACGCCGATCGTGCTGCCCGCCACCGGTCAGCTCCAAATAGCCCGCGACGGCACCGTCAACGTGGACGGGCGCGTGTACGACAAGCTCGGCGTCGTCGAGTTCGCGAACCCCGCGGCGCTGCGGCCCGAGGGCGCGAACCGCTTCGTCGACACCGGCGCCGGCGTGCGCGCCGCGACGAACACGACCGCGCTGCAAGGTTCGCTCGAAAAGAGCAACGCCGACGTCATCCGCTCGATGGTCGATCTGATCGCCAACGAGCGCTGGTTCGACGCGAACGAGAAATCGATCCAAACCCAAGACGACGCGGTCGCGCGAGCGACATCCGTTGTCGGCCGCACGAACGCATAGGAGCGACCCCGACATGATGAGAGCGCTGTACACGGCCGCGACGGGGATGCTCGCGCAGCAGTACAACATCGACACGATCAGCAACAACCTGGCCAACGTGAACACGACGGGGTTTCGCAAGAACTCCGCGCACTTCCAGGACCTGATCTATCAGAACTTGCGCGCGCCCGGCACGCCGGTGGGCCCGTCGGTCGTCCCCGTCGGTCAAGACGTCGGCCTCGGCGTGAAGATCGGCGCGTCGGAGAAATCGTTCACGCAAGGCGTGCTGCAGCAGACCAGCAACCCGCTCGACATCGCCATCGAAGGCGACGGGTTCTTCCAGGTCACGCAGCCCGACGGCACCGCCGCCTACACGCGCGACGGTTCGTTCAAGCGCGACGCGAACGGCTCCATCGTCACCGCCGACGGCTACTTCCTCAACCCGCAGATCACCATTCCGCAGAACGCGACGTCGGTACAGATCGGCCAGGACGGCATCGTCACGGCGCTGATCCCGGGCCAGCAGGCGCCGCAGCAGCTCGGTCAGATCCAGCTCGTGCGATTCACCAACGCCGCGGGGCTCGCACCGACAGGTCGCAACCTGTTCGTGCAAACCGGCGCATCCGGCGCGCCCACGCTCACGCAGCCCGGGCTCAACGGCACGGGCACGCTGCAAGGCGGCTACCTCGAACAGAGCAACGTCGCGGTCGTGGAAGAGATGGTCAACCTGATCACCGCGCAGCGCGCGTACGAAGCGAACTCCAAGGCGATCACCACCGCCGACGAGATGCTTCAAACCGCGGTCCAGACGAAGCGCTGATGATCCATCGCGCCGCGCTCGCCAAGTTCACCGTCGCGGTGGTCTGTGCGCTTTGCGCTCAGCTTGGTGTTTGCGCGGGCGCGAATGCGGCCGGGAACACTCTCGCGAACGCAGGAAAGCAACAAGTCGTCGCTGGCGCGCGCATCGCGAGCGTCGCCGATCGCATCGCGCACGGGCTCGTGAGCGGGCCCGATCGCTCGATCGCGCCGGCGTATGCGGTCGCCGACCAGAGCCTTCCCGCCGGCGACGTGCAGCTCGCAACTGCCGGTTCGCCGTTCGTCAGCGCGACGTACGTGGGCGTGCCCGTCGCGATCCGCATCGATGGCAAGCTCGCGCGCACGGTCGTGGCCGGTTACCGCGTCACCAGCTACGTGTACACCGCGACCGCCGCGCGCGATCTGGCGCCAGGCGCGGTGCTCGCCGAATCCGATCTCGCGGTCGTGCGCGTCGCGTCGAACGGTCGTCCCGCAGTCGGAACCGACGTGCTCGTCGGGCGCAAGCTCAACAGCGCGACCGTCAAAGGCGCGCCGCTCTACATCGAGCAGACCGTTGCGGACACCGTCGTCAAGGCCGGCCAGGCCGCGATCCTCATGGTGCGCGACGGAGCAGTCGCGCTGACCGTCGACGTCGTCGCGCGCACGGGCGGCGCGGTGGGCGACACCGTCACCGTGTTCAACCCGCAAACCCAAAAAGCGATCGCCGCGGTGGTCACCGGACCGAATCGCGTCGAGCTCACGCTGCCCGGAGGGGAACGCTGACATGCGCCGCTCATTTCTCGCACTCGTGTTCGTCGCCGCGCTGAGCGCGCCGGCCTTTGCCGATACGCTGTACCAAGCCGCGCCGCCGCCCGCCGGACCGGGCCATCCGCTGCGCTTGGGCGCAGATCACAAGGCGTCGCAGGTCGGCGACCTGGTGCAAGTGATCTTCAACTTCAATGTCAACAGCACGAGCTCCGACGTTACGAGCAACAGCAACAGCTACAACCTCGGCCTGGGCCAAGGGACGGGGCTCGCCAACGTGTCGCTGCTGCGCTTCGGCGCCGGCCTCAACGGCGGGCGCCAGACGCAGTCGAGCAAGATCCAGAGCGGCCAGAACACCTTCGTCAGCACGATGGAGGCGCAGGTCGTCGGCGTGATGACGTCCGGAGCGCTCCGTATCGCCGGCGACCAAGCGCTCATCGTCAATGGCCAGAAGCAGACGCTGCACATCACGGGCCTCGTGCGGCCCGAGGATATCGACTACACCGACAGCGTGCTCTCGACACGTGTCGCGAACGCCGAGGCCAAGTTCGACGGCAACTTCCAAGAAAAGCACAAGGGCCTGATCCAGAAGATTTTGGACTTCATTTTCTAGAGAATGCCGATGATGAAGAAGATGATGAAGCAGACGATCTCCGCCCTGGTCCTCGGCGCGCTCCTCGCAAGCGGCGTGGTCTTCACGCCGGCGCCCGTGGGCGCGCAGCCCGTGCGTCTCAAGGACGTGTCGCGCGTGCAGGGCGTCACCGCCAACCAGCTCGTCGGCTACGGCCTGGTCATGGGGCTCGCGCAGAGCGGCGACACCACGTCGGTATTGTTCACCTCGAAGTCGATCCAGAACGTGCTGAGCTCCTTCGGCCTGACGACTACTTCGCAGGACGTGCGCACGCGCAACGTCGCGGCCGTCATCGTCACGGCGTCGCTGCCCGCGTTCGCGCACTCCGGCGACACCGTCGACGTGACCGTGTCCTCGATGGGCGACGCGACGAGCTTGCAGGGCGGCACGCTTGTCCTCACCGAGCTACGCGCCGCGAACAACCTCGTGTACGCGACGGCGCAGGGCCCGCTGTCGGTCGGCGGTTTCTACGCGACCGACCAGAGCGGTCAGAACTCCATCGTCAAGAACCACGTCACCGCCGGGCGCATCCCGCAAGGCGCCGTGCTCGCGCGCGACATGATCACGAACATCCAGCAGGACCAGGCCGGCTTCTCGTACGTGCTCACCTCGCCGGATTTCAAGACGGCCGCGCGCGTCGCGCAGGTCCTCAACGGCCGCTTCGGCGCCGGGACCGCCCGCGCGAACGACGCCGAGACGATCCGCGTCAACCTGCCGCCGCGCTATGCGGGCGACCCCGTGAACTTCCTCGCCGACGCGGGCGACTTGAGCATCAACGCCGACACGCCGGCGAAGGTCGTCGTCAACGAGCGCACGGGCACCGTCGTCATGGGCGGCGACATCACGCTCGCGGCGTGCGCGATCGCGCACGGCAACCTGTCGATCACGATCACAACGCAGAACACCGTCGTGCCGCCGGGACCGTTCACGACCGGCCAGCCGCAGCTGCAGTCGAACACGCGCATCACGGCGACCGAGAGCGGCCGGCACCTCGTCTACATCTCCGGCGCGGCGACGCTCGCGCAAGTCGTTCGCGCGCTCAACACCATCGGCGTGTCGCCGCGCGACCTCATCGCGATCATCCAGGCGTTGCGCGAGTCCGGCTCGCTGCAAGCCGACGTGCAGATCATCTGATGAGCCTCGACAAGATCGCCGGCACGGCGCCGGCGCCGCTCACCAACGAGCAGCAAGACGCGCTCAAGAAGCTACATCAGGCCGCGCAGCAGATGGAGTCGCTCTTCGTCGATATGCTCTTCAAAGAGATGCGCAAGAGCGCGCCGCCCGTCTCGCTGACCGGCAAGACGTCCAACGCCGAAGCGACGTTCAGCGACATGCTCGACGAGAAGCGCGCGGAAGCGCTCTCGAAGTCGGGCT
>JALZBE010000148.1 GCA_030947665.1 Vulcanimicrobiota bacterium
CCGTCGGCCGCACCACCGCGGCCACGGCCGCCGCGCGTGCCGCGACGGTTGTCGCGGAAGCGGGCAGCGTCGCCGGGTGCGCCGCCTTGACGGCCACCCTGACCTTCGCGTTCGGCGCGCGGGCCTTCAGGAAGCACTTCGCCCTTGTAGATCCACACCTTCACGCCGATGCGGCCGAACGTGGTGAACGCCTCGACGTGCGCGTAGTCGATGTCCGCGCGCAGCGTGTGCAGCGGCACCTTGCCGTCGTGGTTGCGCTCGGTGCGCGCGATCTCCGCGCCGCCGAGGCGGCCGGAAACTTGGACCTTCACGCCGCGCGCGCCGGCCTTCATGGTGCGCATGATCGCCTGCTTCATGGCGCGGCGGAACGCGATGCGCTTTTCGAGCTGGTCGACGATGTTCTGGCCGACCAGGCGCGAGTCCAGCTCGATCGTCTTGATCTCGACGACGTTGACCTGCACTTGTTTGCCGGTGAGCTTCTCGAGGTTGCGGCGGATCTCGTCGATGCCGACGCCGCGCTTGCCGATGATGATGCCCGGCTTGCCCGTGTTGATGATCACGCGCGCCTGATTGGCACGGCGCTCGATCTCGACGCGCGAGATGGCGGCCGCGCGCGTCATGCGCCCGAAATACTTGCGGATCGCCACGTCTTCGTGCAGCCACGCAACGTAGTTCTTCTTCTCGAACCAGCGGCTGTCCCAAGTGCGCGTGATGCCGAGGCGCAGGCCGACCGGGTGAATCTTTTGTCCCATGGTTTCCTTACGCCCCCGCGCCCGCGGCGGCGGCGGCCGGTTGTTTCTTGCGGCGCGCGGTTGCGGCCGGCTTTGCGGTGGCGACCTTGGCCTGGCGCTGCGTGAGCGTCTTGAGGCCGATCGCCGCGCCCGAGCGCTGCTTCGGCTGGTTCTTCGGCGGCTGCGGTCCAACCGCGATCGTAACGTGCGAAAGGCGCTTGCGCTTGAAGTTCGCGCGGCCTTGCGCGCGCGGGTCGAGGCGTTTGGTGAACCCGCCGCCGGGTCCGCCGTCGACGGTGATGCGCGTGACGAAGAGCCCGTCCGAACTCATGTCGTGGTTGTTCTCGGCGTTGGCGACGGCGGAGCGCAGCAGCTTCTCGATCGGCTCGGACGCGAACACGCCGGCGAACTTGAGCAGCACGAGCGCTTCGCGCACGCTCTTGCCGCGGATCGCGTCGGCGACGCGGCGCAGCTTCCGCGGCCCGATGCGCGCGAACTTGAGGTGCGCGAACGCTTCAGTCTTTTCGGTGACGGCGGCGCTCATGCGACCTTGGCCTTGTCGCCCGCGTGACCCTTAAAGGTGCGGGTGGGCGAGAACTCGCCGAGCTTGTGCCCGACCATGTTCTCGGTGATGAACACCGGGATGTGCGCGCGGCCGTTGTGGACCGAGATCGTATGACCGACCATCGCCGGGATGATCGTCGACGAGCGCGACCAGGTCTTGATGACCCGCTTCTCGCGCGACGCGTTCATCTTCTCGAGTTTGACCATGAGGTGTTCCGCGACGAACGGACCCTTTTTCAGTGAGCGTCCCATTTACTTGGACTTCCTCTTGCGAACGATCATCTTGGTCGTGCGCTTGTTGCGGCGCGTCTTCTTGCCCATCGTCATCTGGCCCCAAGGCGTCGTGGGCGGACGTCCGGAGGTGGAGCGGGCTTCACCGCCGCCGTGCGGGTGGTCGACGGGGTTCATCGCGATGCCGCGCACCGACGGGCGCTTCCCGAGGTGGCGCTGGCGGCCGGCCTTGCCGATGATCTCGTTCTCGTGATCGAGATTGCCGAGCTGGCCGATGGTCGCGCGGCAGACGACGAGGATGCGCCGGACTTCGCCCGACGGCATGCGCACCTGCGCGTAGTCGCCTTCCTTGGCCATCAGCTGTGCGGCGCCGCCGGCGGAGCGCACGAGTTTGCCGCCCTGGCCGGGCTGCAATTCGATGTTGTGGATCACGGTACCGAGCGGGATGTTGACCAGCGGCAGCGCGTTGCCGGTCTTGATGTCGGCGGCGGGGCCGGACTCGATCACGTCGCCGACCTTGAGCAGCGCGGGCGCCAGGATGTAGCGCTTCTCGCCGTCGCGGTAGTGCAGCAGCGCGAGGCGCGCGGTGCGGTTGGGATCGTACTCGATCGCCGCGACCTTCGCCGGGATGCCGTCCTTGGTGCGCTTGAAGTCGACGATGCGGTACTGCTTGCGGTACCCGCCGCCTTTGTGGCGCGTCGTGATGTGGCCGTTGTTGTTGCGGCCCGAGTGCTTCTTCTTGACCTCGAGCAGCGAGCGTTCCGGCGCCTTCTTCGACACTTCGCTGAAGTCGGCGGTGGTGATGAATCGGCGGGCCGCGCTAGTCGGCTTGTATTTTTTTACAGCCATCTTATTGCTCGAAGTAGTTCACGCCGGCCAGTTGAATCTTCTGGCCGGCAGCGAGGGTGACGATGGCTTTTTTCCAGTCGGACTGCATGCCGCTGGAGCGCTTGCCCTTCCGCGCGAAGTTCTTCTTCTTGCCGCCGACGGTGACGGTGTTGATCTTGATCACCGTGACGCCGAAGATCTCGGCGACGGCGGACTTGATCTGCGTCTTGGTGGCGTGCTTGTTCACCTCGAACGAGTACTGCTGGATCGCGGTTCCGGCCATCGACTTCTCGGTGATGAGCGGGGCGATGATGACGTCGCGCGCTTCCACTACTTCGACTCCTTGGTGTATTTGCCGACGAGCGCGTCGTGGGCGGCGGTGGTGAGCACGAGCCGGCCGTAGCCGACCACGTCCTTCACGTCGAGCTCGCCGGTGTGCGTGACCGCGACCTTCTGCAGGTTCGCACCGGCGCGGCGCAGCGGCGTGCCGACCTCGGCGAGTTCTTCGGTCGCGAACACGACGAGCGTTTTCACGCCGGTCTTCGCGGCCTTGGGCGAGCCGAATAGCAGCTTCGCGAACGCGCTGGTCTTCGTGATGTCGAGCTTCGTCGTGTCGAGCACCATGATGCCGCCGTGCTGGAACTTGTCGGCGAGCGCGGCGTGCATCGCGGCGCGGCGTTCTTTCTTGTTGAGCGACGAGATGTACGAGCGCGGCTGCGGTCCGAAGACCACGCCGCCGTGCGCCCACTGCGGCGAACGGATCGAACCCTGACGGGCGCGACCGGTGCCCTTCTGGCGCCACGGCTTGCGTCCGCCGCCGCGCACTTCGTCGCGCTTTTTGGTAGATGCGGTGCCGGCGCGCGGGTTCGCCATCTCGCGGAAGACCGCGCGATAGATCGCGTTGGCCTTGCCGTCGGTCGAACCGCTGAACGCGGCGGGCGTCTCTTGCTCGCGCACGACCTTGCCCGTCGCGTCGATGACCTGTGCCATTACGCGCTCACCTTCGTCTTGACGGACAGCTGCACGATGACGAGCCCGTTCTTGGGACCCGGCACGGGGCCGCGCACGAGCAGCAGATTGCGCTCCGTGTCCGCGCGGACCACCTCGAGGTTTTGATGCGTGATCTTGTCGACGCCGTAATGACCGGGACGGCGGCTGCCCTTGGGCGTGTGGCCCGCGTTGGTGTCGCCGTTCGAACCGGGCTGGCGGTGGATCATCGAGCCGTGGCTCGCACCGCCGCCGGAGAAGTTGTGGCGCTTGATGCCGCCGGCGAAGCCGTGGCCCTTCGAGATACCCTGCACGTCGACGCGATCGCCTTGCGCGAAACCGTCGACGGTGACGGTCGCGCCGAGCTCGATGCCGTCGATGCCCGTGCGGAACTCGCGGATGTCGCGCTTGGGCGCGAGTCCGGCTTTCTTATAATGTCCCTGAAGCGCTTTCGTCAGCCGCGACGGTTTGACGTCGCCGAACGCGAGCGCGACGGCTTCGTAGCCGTCGGTCTCTTTCGTCTTCTTCTGTACCACGGTGCACGGACCGGCTTGTATCACGGTGACCGGAACGCTCCGGCCGTCCTCCGTGAACACGCTGGTCATCCCGACCTTGCGGCCGATGATGTTCTTCACGTTGATCGATCCCTTACGGATATCCACGGATCCTGGCGTATCTTCTACACCTTCACCGCGAACGCCGAAAACGGCGCGCGCGGCGTGGACCACAACCGCCATAGTCTACAGGAGCACCGCAAGGACGTCAAGGCCGGGGCCCGCGCGCATCCACGGACCCCGGCGTTGAGTGAGCTAGGCCGAAACGGCCTCCAGGCCGGCACGGTCCCAGGCCCGGTGGGCGGCGATGGCCGCCAGGAACGGCTTCGCCGCGGCGGCGGCGGTCGCGCCGGTCACGGCGGCTGGGTCCCCTGCCGGCACGCCAGCTGCGGCCAGCAGCTCGGCGCCCTCGCCGGTTGCGGCGAGCGCCTTGGCGTGCTTGAACGCTTCGGCGACGAAGTGCGTCGCGTCCCCCGACCCGGCCAGCGCCTTCACGCTGCCCGCCCCGCCGGGGACGAAGACGGCATCGAAGACGATCGACGGCGTCGTGACGATCGTGTGGTCGACCGCAACTGGGTCGCCGCCGGTCGATTTGAGACTTCCAAGGTGCGGTGCAACGACCAAGCCGACCACGCCCGCCTTTTCGAGCGCCGCTTTCATGGCGGCCACCGCGGCCCCGTCGACGCCGTCCGCGGCGAGGATGGCAACCTTGCGCCCCTTCGGCGTCGGGACGGCATCTTCGCCCCCGCCGAGCATGCTGAGCGCGGGCGAAGACGTCGCGGACGCGCGGCCGCTCTTGGCCTTGGCCCCGTTCTTGGCGGCCGGGCCGGCACTCGCGGTCAAGCCGAGCCCGGCGGCGACGCGCTTGGCAAGGTCCGGGTCCACGCTGACGAGCTGCTTCACGACCCGCTCGCGGATCTCGACGCGCCCGACCTTCGCGAGCTCGAACTGGAACGCAGCGACGATGTGCGCTTTCTCGACGTCCGACTGGCTGTTCCAGAACAGCGTCGCCTGCGAGAAGTGGTCCTTGAACGACTCCGCGCGCACACGCCGCTTGTCGCCCTGCAGCCGCTCGAGGTAGCTCGCGAAGCCGCCCTGCTCGACGGGCTTCTCTTTGGGCCAGCCGCCGTCGGGCGTGTTTGGATCGTACGCCGTGTTGCCGACGTGCACGTTCATCTGATGGAACCCGTCGCGTTGGCCGTTGCTGAACGGGCACACGGGCCGGTTGATCGGGATCTGGTGGAAGTTGGGACCGCCCAGCCGCGAGAGCTGCGTGTCGAGATACGAGAAGATGCGGCCTTGCAGCAGCGGGTCGTTGCTGAAGTCGATGCCCGGCACGACGTGCGACACGCAGAAAGCCACCTGCTCGGTCTCCGCGAAGAAATCGTCGGGATTTCTGGTGAGCGTCATCTTGCCGATGCGCCGCACCGGCACGAGCTCTTCGGGGATCAGCTTGGTCGGATCGAGCACGTCGAACGGGAACTTGTCCGCCTCCGCTTCGGTGAACAGCTGCACGCCTAATTCGAACGCCGGATAGTCGCCGGTCTGGTCGCCCTTCTCGATCGCTTCCCACAAATCGCGGCGGTGGAAGTCGGAGTCCTTGCCGGCGAGCTTCTGCGCTTCGTCCCACACCAGCGAGTGCATGCCGAGCACCGGCTTCCAGTGGAACTTCACGAACGTCGCGCGGCCCTTCGCATCGATGAAGCGATACGTGTGCACACCGAAGCCTTCCATCATGCGCAGGCTGCGCGGGATGGCGCGGTCGGACATCAGCCACATCACCATGTGCGTGGCTTCGGGCGCCAGCGAGATGAAGTCCCAGAACGTGTCGTGCGCCGACGACGCCTGCGGCATCTCGTTGCGCGGCTCGGGCTTGACGGCGTGCACGAAATCCGGAAACTTGATCGCATCCTGGATGAAGAACACCGGCATGTTGTTTCCGACGAGGTCGTAGTTGCCGTCCTGCGTGTAGAACTTCACCGCGAAGCCGCGCACGTCGCGCACGGTGTCCGCCGAGCCGCGCGAGCCGCCGACGGTCGAGAAGCGCACGAACACCGGCGTCTTCACCGCGGGGTCTTGCAGAAAGCCGGCGCGCGTATATTTCGCCATCGACTCGTAGACTTGGAAGTAACCGTGCGCGCCGGAACCGCGCGCGTGCACGACGCGCTCGGGGATGCGCTCGTGGTCGAAGTGCGTGATCTTCTCGCGCAGGATGAAATCTTCGAGCAGCGTCGGTCCGCGCTCGCCGGCGCGCAGGGAGTTCTGATTGTCGGCGATCGGCACGCCTTGATTGGTGGTCAGGTCAGCGCCGGTCGCATCGACGCGGAACGCGTCCACGGAAGTGCCGGCAGGGCCGCGACTCGTGCCGTTGCGTGATTTCTTCGCCATCGCGAGACGGATGCCCGATTAGGAACGGCCGCAACCGCGCTTGCACGCTCCGCGGGACGGCGCGCGCGGCGCGCGAACCGGCCCGGGGTGGAGCTCGCCGTCGCGCTCGATGCCGTCATCGTCGCCGTCTCCGAGAACGAACCGCGCGTGCTCGTGCGTCTTCCGGGCGAAGCGCTGCCCGCCGGCCCGTTCGACCCGGCCGGGGACCCGACGCTGGAGATGGGGCTGCGGCGCTGGGTCACCGACCAGACGCAGCTGCGGTTGGGGCACGTGGAGCAGCTCTACTCGTTCGGCGACCGCGACCGCGACCCGCGCCGCGCCGAGCACGGCCCGCGCCACGCCGGCGG
>JALZBE010000149.1 GCA_030947665.1 Vulcanimicrobiota bacterium
CGATCGATCACGGTGTCCCTCGGAAGATCGGCGACCGGTTGTGGCTCCTGCTGTCGGCGCGCGAACGAACGTTTTTGCAGAGAACGTTGCTCCTCCGCTTGTGTCGCAAGTGCAACGGAACTAAGTCCTCGAGCCTCCTGCCGAGGGCGGAATTGGAAAGGCTCTTCGCGGAGACGTACTACGAGTCCATCGCCGCGGCGCGTGCGGACGTCGCGAGATGGTCGCTGCTCACGGACGTGCTCGACAAGGTATATCAGGAAAAGGCCTTGGGCTGAGCGCCGGCGGGGAGAGCCTCGAGGCGGACGACGCGCCCGCTTCGGCCGACTGCGGTGGGCCTTGAGGGCCGGCCGGGATTCTCGATGACGGAAATGACGTGTTTGATGACGATGCGCACGGACGCGACGTGCAATCCGTCGCCGAACGTATCTGCCTGCACAAGGGCGTGCGCTTCGTCCCGTTCGACGGCTTCCAGAACGCGTTCCGCGTCGACCTCATTTACGACGTAGGCGCCTTTGGTGAGCGTGACCGTGAAGCTGCGTTCCATGAGGTTTCCATGTGCGGGGCGGTTTGTGGTCGCCTTGTGAATCGCACGGACGAAGCGAAACATTCCGCGGAAAGAACCCGATTTCGACCGGTGGAGAATTCTGTGCAAGACAGTGGAATGCGCGAGCGCTTCGGAAAAAGCCCGGCAGGACGCGATTTCGTTACCGGGCCGCGACCCGGAATGTCCGCGCCCCGAGCAGGAACTCGTGCAGCACGAGATCTCGGCACGCGCGATGCCTCCGAGTCCTATCGCGAGACACCGACATCCGCGCGCTGCGCTGGTGCCGCAGAATTCCGGTGGTCGCGTGGTAGGCGGCTGCGCCGCGCGACATCGCGCGAGACGGTAGCCCGTCGACGCGGATTCGTCTGAAAGCCGGACCTTGAGCCGAGGCCGGGTCCGGACGTCGCCGCCGCGCCAAGAGCTGATGGCCGAGCAAGCGGATTACGATGGAAACCGCAGACGATTCCGCCGGCGCAATATGAAGCGCGAGCATGCACGAGGGCTCAGGGCTGTCCGCAGGGCGTTACGGTGCTGCATCGAACAACAGTTCGACGGCGCGCGAGGCCGGTTTGTGTCACCGTCGCGAATTCCGCCGCAGGACAGTGGAGGGCAATATGGGCGATGAGCAGCTTTTCGTGGAGCGGCGCGATCAGGGCGACTACGCGGTGCGCAAACCGAATTCGGAGCGCGCGAGCGCCGTCGAGCCCACTCAGAAAGAAGCGATCGAGCGGGCGCGGGAACTCAATCCCGGCAAAGAGCCGCTGGTGGAACGTGTGCGGAACACGACCGGCGGATCGCCGGACAAGTGGCGCAAGCCGTAGCGCCCGCGCGGCGTCGGATGACGCGCCGGCGATGACGGAGCCCCGGACGCTCGACGGCCTGAAGCGCTTGATCGACGCGCTGCCGCGCGAAGACCGCGCGAACCTACGTCCATGGATCTGGCCCACTTCGACGAGCGTGGCGAGCCGCAGCGCGGATACGAGCCTCCCGAGCGCCAATGAGCGTCGTGCCCTTCCGGACGTTCGTCGATGCGCTGGACCGCTCGCTGCGTTCCTGCGCGGACGACGGACGCTCCGTCGTGCTCGAAGAGCAACCCGCCGAAGCCGTCTGGATAAGCGGGCCGTTCCGCGCTGGCGTGCGACGCGAAGACCTCTCGGTTCGCGCCTGGATTGGACTCGAAGGGCATGTGGCGCACGAGTTCCACGAACCGCTCACGCCGGAGAGCGCGCGACGGCTGGGCGAGGAATTCGCCGCGCTGCTCGGCGGTCCCGACGAACCGTGATCCCCGAGTCGGCCTGCGTCCACGCTCGCCGCGGTTCCGATACCCGTAGCATATCCGGAGAGGCTTTCGGGAGACGGGCGTATCCGCTCCGCATCGCGCGGGGTCTACGCTCACGCTATGTCGGAAACTGACCGTCTCCGCGGCTGGGACACTTCACGCCGAATTAGCCGTCGCGCGAGTCGGTCGAGGCGCGCATGAGCATGCACGGCACCTTGCACCCGCTTCACGAGCGCACATGATCGCCCGGGCGCCACGCGGGGCCGTCGTGCGCTGCGACAACGACCGCCGATGAGCGCCCGCGATCACGTGCTGCATCGTCTGCGTGCGTTCGTCGACCACGATTTCTCGCAGTGGCCCGAAGGCGGAAACCATCCGCTCGTACGCGACATCGTCGCCGGCGCGCCCGACCCGATCGAGGCGTACTCGGCGGTGTGGCAGCTGGTCGCCGAGGGCGTGATCGTTCCCGGGATGGGGACCGGTCTTCGCGACCCGCACGGCAATCACGACTTCAAGGCGTTTCCGTATTTCAGCATCACCGCGCACGGGCGCGAGTTGCTCCGAGCATAAGTCCGCTGCCCGCGTGCGTCTCGCCCGCGCCTCGCCGGAACCGTCGAACCGCTATTGCAACGGCGCGACGAAGGTGCTCCAAAGATGCTCCGCTGCGCCGGCGGTGGAAAGATGCGCGTGCTCGCTGCGCGCGGTCATGGTCGTGAAGAACAGCGACTGGTCGTCGCTCGCAGCCGTCAGCTGCTCGTTGTACGCGTTCGTACGGCCCGAGTCGTCCGCGGAATATCCGATGCTCTGGGATCCGAAGATGCGGCTTAGGAAGACGGTGCACTTGGTCGCCGCGGCTCCGCCGCGATAGACGACCGCCGTGAACCGCTCCGCGTCGATCCGCCGGAAGTCCGTCTCGAGGTCGGAGTTCCGCGCGCGGAGTTCCCCGAGCGAGTTCTCGAAGTATCTTGCGACGTAGTCGTACGTCTCCAGCACGAACACGTCGCGGTCGCGGTCCGAGAACTCCTTCGCGATCCGCAGGTTGCTCGACCGCGGTCCGGACGCCGTCGTCGTGATAGAAGCAGGCAAAGCATGCGCGACGGCGGGAGCGGGAGCGGCTGGCGTCCGACCGAGCCTTTCCACGGCGGTACGGACCGCCTGCGCCACGTCCAGAAACGCCTCGTCGCGGTCGGGCCATTGCATTACCGGTCTGCCGTCTCTGGGCGTCGCGAGCAGGTCCTTGAGTTGCGTGGCCTTCCAGTCGCACGCGCGCAGAATGACCGGGATGACGACGCACGATCCGTCCGCGTGCCGTTCCAGCGCTCGCGCCATCTCGCGCCCGACGCAGTAGTCCGAGGCAATGAAGTCGGCGCTTACAAGCAGCAGCACCACGTCCGCCGTCTCCAGCTGTTGCATCACCGTCGCGTCGAGAGCGTCGCCGGCCACGATCTTCCGATCGTGCCACGTGTCGACGAGTCCGCCGCGTTTGAGCGCGGAGAGATGCTTTTCGAGCTGGTCGCGCAGCGGCTCGTCGGCGTGCGAGTACGAGAAGAACACGGTGGGCACGTACGAGCATTCCCGCGGCCGGCGGACGGGCCCTCGGAGGGATCGGGCGACGTGCGGACGCCTCCGCGGTGCGTCAGATAGGCGTATCGGCGGCGGCTTCGCCTCCTTCCGGCAACAAGGCGGTTGGAATGGGGACTCTCGCGAGGTGCGCGTACAGTCCGGTGGCCAACGTCAAAGCGAATTCCGCGTCGTCGCGTGTCGCGCCCTGCGAGTGCGCACCCCCTGACGCGAAGTTGAACAGCGTGCGGAGCAGTTCCGCGTACAGCGCGTATGCCGCGACGTGGTGGCTCTTGTGCAGCTCGCGCAGCGCGTCTTCGGCGGCCTTAACGCGCTGCGGCCACTGCTTTTTCGGCGCGATCGCAAGTCGAATTTCGATCGCCGCGACGACGTGTTCGAGCGCTTTGCGCGAAGAGGTCGACGCAGCGCCGTAGTAGCCCGAGCGCAGCTCCGCGGCCGAGGCGACGAGCGCTTCCGCTGCGGCGTTCCAGTCGGCCGACGCGGGCTCCGGCGGCGGGGGCAGTTCGACGATGCGAATTCGGCCGTGGCCGCATAGATCGAGCGCGTCGTGCCATCGGTCGCGCGGGACGACGTAGTTGTACGAGTCCTGTCCGCCGAGGCCGCCGTAGTGCCGAACCTCCCCCTTTTCGTTCTGCGCGATCATCCGCAAGCGCAGGCTGAAGCAGGGCTCGGCGGCCTTCCGAACGCTTTCGATCGCGGCAATCTGAACGTCGGAAATCGGAACCGCGAGCGCGCTCGTCCCTCCTCGGATCGACTGGGCGGGAATCTGGAGCCCGTCCGTTTGGTTCGCCCACGCGAGCGATCCGTAGAACAGAAGCGGGACGTCCTTCGAGGGCTGCTCGTAGGGCGTCGAAACTCCGAGTTGCAGCGCTGCGCCGAACGCGGATCTCGATCCTTGGAGCCGCGCGGAATCCACGTCGAGCACGAAGTGCGCATGCGTCTGCTCGTCGCGAAATTCCACCCTGACGTTCATCGCGTTGCGCGGGCGGGGGCGGCGCGGCGGCCGCGCGGCGAGGGGCGGGTCGCCGTTCGCGTCCGCTTCGAGCCGGCGGTGTCCCGCGGACCGCCTTCTGACCGGTAGTCTTGCGCGATGCGGACAAGGCGCTTCGCGAGTTTCGCGTATCGGCCCCCGAACTGGGCCGCGAGCCGGTCGACGTATTTGATCGACGCATAGCCGCGGTAGGCGGGGTTGTCTCCCGGAATCGCGCGCACGGCGCGCAGCGTTATCCAATAGAACCCGTCTTCGCGCGGCTCGTCGTCCATATTCGCGACCGTGCCGACCGCGACCATTCGCCCGTGGAAGGCGATGAACATCAGGTCGCCGACGCGCGCGTGACGCGGGCGGCCGCCGAAATACAGCCGTGCCGTCCGGTGGCCGAACAGCCAGTCGTCGAGTTCTTCTTCCGTCGCGCTGCCCTCGATTGTGCGGATGCAGTCCATCTCGTCGCCTACGCTTTCGTCCGCCGCTTGGGGACCACGCGGCCCACCCGGTCGTCGCCGCCGGCCGTGCGCTTCTTGGAATTGGGCGAGGTGGCCAACCGCATCACGTAGTCGCGGTACACCCGCGCGGGACGCTCGCCGCGTTCTATAGCAGAGACGGTCGCCTGCGAGACGCCGTAGTGCTGCGCGGCCTCCCCCTGGCTCAGGCCTTTCGCAAGCCTGAGCTGCCTGGCGAAGTCCATCGGGAACGCGACGTCGCGCCTCTGCCTCTCGCTATCCATATCAGTTAATATCAGTCTATATCACGTCTGGGCGAGTCGCGTCAAATCCGCCGACCGGCCTGGTTCGCGCGGGGCGCCGTCGGCGGTCGGCGGATCGTGCGCGAGGAGGCGGACCGGGTACGCAACGAACCGCCGTCGCGTGAAGAAACGCGCGGTGGAGACGGCGCGGCCTTCCGGCGAGGCGCCGACGTCGTGGTGGGAGCGTGCCGTTCGCGGGGGCGCGGAGTGGCACTACGTCCGCCTGTCCGTGCGGACCGGCGAGCGCGTTGCTCGCTTCGCGCGTTGCGGCTGCGGCAGATACCGCGTCGAACAGCTCGTCGTCTCGCCGCTAACGGCAAACCGCGCCCTCACCGACGCGCCAGCCGACCCCGCGTGCTACGCGAAGGTGACGGACGACCCTGATCCTTCTCCACGCTAAGGCAACGAAGTCCGTGGCCGGAGGCGCGCGCGCCACGGCGCTACGCGAATGCGCTCATCAGCGTGCCCGCTTCCAGGAACGCACCTGGTCGCGAGCTTCGCAAGCGTGGGTCGACCGTTGATCGTCGGCATGATCGTGTACAGCGAAAGCAGAGGCACACGGTAGTAGCGCCGACGCTTTTGGAGCAGGCGCGTTTGCAGCGCGCGGTCTCCTTCGGGGTCCGGAGGGGCGACCATCGTGCATCGACCATGCTTTCGATGCGCGAGTTTTCTTTCGCGCTTTTCGGGGTCTAGATTGTGGTGATACGCTCGCTGCCTCGCGTTTCGACAGGGTATGCAACGTTCGCGGTAAGTGAGACCGCATTTGCTGCAAACCCTGTCATCGAGCCGCAACTCGCGGATCCATCAGCGCCCAGGCGCGAACCGTAGACGAACAGCAGTCCGAGCGCAACGGGGCGACGACAACGATGAACATCGAGCGCGGGCCTTTAGAGCGTCGTCGTTTCGATGACGAATTCGGTGTAACCGGGGCTGTACGGAGCGGTGCCGACGCCGATCCACGTGGCCGACGGGTTCACGAGATTGAGCCAGTGGCCGACGGAGTCGAACGCTGCTGTGCTCGTCTGCGCGTAGCTCGAACAGGACGTGTATTGCGCGGGCTGTGGCTGGCAGTTCCCAGCCTCCCATTCGTTTTCGCCGATGTCGGCGTTCCAGTCGGGGCTAGGCCCGACGTTCTCGCCGGCGCCGCGCTCGCCGTGCGCGTTCTCGTATCGTTGCGCGTTGACGCAGGCCGGATCGGACGACGGGCACGCGTGGTCGACGCCCGGATGTGTTGCGACGTACGCCGCCCACATGTTCGCCGCTTCGACCGCGATCTCGTCGACCGCGAGCGGACCGGAGCCCTGCGTCGCGCGGTAGGCGTTGATCGTCGCGACCGCGTTGAGGTCCGCCGCGCCGAGGCGGCGCAGAATTATCGAGCCGAGCGCGTTCGCTCCCGTCGGATTCGCGAGCGTGCGCGAGGCGTGATAGACGGGCAGTGCCGCGTCTTTCGGCCAGATCACGATCCAGGCGGCGTTGTAGTCGTAGCC
>JALZBE010000150.1 GCA_030947665.1 Vulcanimicrobiota bacterium
GGCGATGAGTCTTCCCTTGGCCCGCGACGAAGATTTTTTCGGCGGCAACCGCCGGCCGGTGGCGATGGACCCGCAGCATCTGCGCGTGATCAACGACACCGCATTGCGATCGCGGTTGATCATGGCGGGGATCGCCGAGGGGTTGCAGTCACCCAAAGGACCGCAGCGCATCAAGTCGATCATCCGGCTTTATCCGGCCTTCGACGCCCCGCGGCCGTTCGCCAAACCGCGCGCCGTCCGCGCCGCGGCCGCGCCGGCCAACGAACCGGCTCGGGCCGCTTACGGGCTGCCGACGGTCGAGGAACTCAACGCGCTGCTCGGCCGCATCCAGCAAATCGAGCGCGACGTAAGCCGCGAGCTGCAAGGCCGGCTCAGCGGCGACATCGACCGGCTCAAGAAACAGATCGCGACGCTGGACGGCGACGATTTCGAACGCGCGTTTCGCGAGCTGGAGACCGCGATGCGCCAGCGCCGCGAACTCGCGGGACAGATCCGCGAGGAAGCGTTCCGGCGCATCGACGCGGACGGTACCTTCGAACCGCGCCGCTACCTACGCTTGATCGCGCGCGAGCGAGGTTAGAGCACGGTCGCCTAGCTCCGTAACACCGCTGGTCAATCGCCGTCGAAAAACCGAAGAGTCCTTAACGGTCAAGATTGGCCGCGACCGCGCGTTGCCCGAACCCGGGCGCAAGGGGTGTCCTGCGCGGGAGGAGTAGGCTGTTCAGCAGTGATCAGGAGCGTGAGGACGGACGGGCGTCCCGATCTCGGCGGAGTTTTCCGTCCGATCGATCGTCCGCGCGTACTCGATCGTCTCGCGACCGCTGCGCAGTACCGCATCGCGACCATCATCGCCCCCGCCGGCTTCGGGAAATCCGTCGCGGTCCGGCAATTTCTCACGACGGTTCCGTCGTCGGTCGTGTACGACGTCCTGCCCGATGCGGCGACGCTGCTGCCGTTCGTGCGCGGCTTCGCCGACGCGCTCGAGAGCATCGTCCCCGCGCTGCGCCGATCGCTCGCGACCGCGCTCGACGGCGCGCGCAGCAGCGAAGCGCCGGGCCGCGACCTCGCCGCATGGGTCGCGACGCACATTCGCTCGCTCGACACGCTGATCGTCGTCGACGACTTGCACAACGGCGAAGGCGATCCGGAGATCTCGCGGTTCATCGCCTCGCTCGTGGACCGCACGCGCGACGGCCCGCGCTGGCTCTTCTCCTCGCGCAGCCCGCTGCAATTGCCGGTCGCGTCGTGGCTGGCGTACGGCGAGTCCGATCTCGTCGTCGACGCCGTCGACCTGCGCTTCACGATCGACGAGGCCAAGCAGAGCGCCCGCGCGACGCGCGTCGCGGTGCGCGACGACGAGCTGGAGCAGATCCTCGGCTTGATCGACGGTTGGCCCGCGGCGCTGACGTTCGCGCTGCGCACGTCGACGCGCGCGAGCGACCTGCGCGCGGTCTCCGCCGGCACGCGCGAGATGGTGTACCGCTATCTCGCCGAGCAGGTGTGGCACTCGCTGGACGACCGAATCCGCGGCTTCCTCCGCACGGCGGCGTTCCTCCCGCGGCTCGAAACGCGCCTGGCCGTTGCGGCGGGCTTTGACGACGCTGCGTCGATCATCGAGTCGCTGCGCGAGCGTGTCGCCTTCATCAGCGTGCTGGACACCGGAGTCTACAAGCTGCACGATCTCTTCCGCGACTTCGTGCAGCGCCAAGTGGGCCTCGAAGGCGACGAAGCGCTTCGCGCCGCGCAAGTATCGGCCGGACAACTGCTCGAGAAGATGGGGATGTACGGCGAAGCGCTGGAGCGCTTCATCGACGCCCGCGCGGCCCGCGAAGTGGAACGCGTCCTCGCTGCCTACAACTTCGCTCTCCTCGACAAAGGCTGCTTCGACATCGTCGAACGCGCGGTGCGATCGCTCCCGGGCGCGATGGTCACCGCAAACCCGAATGTCCTGGCACTACGCGCCGCGCTGGAAGACGCGCACGGCCGCGTGGATCAAGCCGAACGCTGGTACGCAGCGGTCCTCGACCGGGTGACGGAAGACGTAGCGTTCCGCGTCGCCGTTGCGACACGCTACGCGCTGCTGATGTATCAGCAGGGACGCGTTGAAGCGACACCAGTGCTGGAGGCCCTGCGCGACCGCGCCGACTTGGACACGCCCGAGCGGGCGAGCGTCCTCGGGGTGCTCGCACTCATCTATGCGTCGCGCGGTCGTCATGACGATGCGCAAACCGCGATTGGCGAAGCGATCGATCTCGCGGAGTTCACCGACGACAGTATTCGCGCACGCACGTTCGGCCGCGCGGCCACCGCAGCGTTCTATGCTTCGGACGATGCGAGAGTCGAATCGTACACGCGCGAAGCGACTCGCCTCGCGATCGATGCCGGTGAGTTCGGTATGGCCGCGCGATCGTTTGCGTCGCTGACGGCGTTGCACGCCTTCGCGGGCCGTATCCCGGTCGCCGCCTGGTATGCCGCGCAGGTCGCGGCAAATGCCGAGAAGGCAGGCGATCCCCAAATGCGGGCCGAGGGCCTCCGAACGCTAATTCAGCTCGAAGCAGAGCGCGGCAACGCAGACCGAGTCGCCGAAGTCGATCACGACCTGTCAAGGTTGACGTATCGTGGCCCAATGGGGCTAACGGGCTACATTTTTGCAAAAACGCTGCATCACGTGTGGAATGGCCAGCATCGCGACGCGCAGATGGTTTTGAGCAGCGTCGCCGACCGAGATCTCGCGCCCTTCCAGAATCGCTTGCGGTATGCACTGCTTGCGGTCGTGCTTGCGAAGCTCGGTTCACGTACCGAAGCGCTCGATGCGCTGGCTCGATACGAAGCGGCAGCCGCGCAGGACGCGGGCGCGCGCCCGTTGTTCGAAAGACTGCGCGGGTTTGCCGAACGCTACACGATCCTTGCGAATATCTTGTTGCAACGCCACGCTCTCGCGCAGAAGGCATTGCGCGGGATTCGTTCTTCAGCCGCCGATCTCAAATCGTTCGACGCGGTGCTCGCCGCGCTGATAAACCGCGTGCCCGAGCAGCTTGAAATCGCGCTACGTGAGATGCGGTTGACCGGCGTCGCCGGTGTCGCGCGGTTCGTCGAAGTTCTCGCCGACGGGCAGTGCACGACGATGGCGGACCCCGATGATGCGGAGGTCCTCACGCCGGTTGAGCTTCACGTGCTGCGAGCGATGTCGCTCGGGCTAGGCAACCAGGCAATTGCCGACGATCAGCATCGGAAAGTCAACACGGTGCGAACGCACGTCTCGGCGATTCTGCGGAAACTCGGTTGCTCTAGCCGCGGCGAGGCTGTGGCAACGGCCCGACGGCAGGGTCTCGTCTAGCCCCGGAAACGGCCTCGTCCTTTCGGACGAGTGTGGCCTCCCGCGCTCCTTGATAGGGTGGAGTCGTCCCCCACCTCTCCAAGGAGCCATTCGTGATCACTGCTCTTCTCACCGCCGCGGCCATCGCAAGCGTCGCGTACATGAACCTCCCGCCCGGTTTGTAGTCGGAACGCGGATTTAGGTGAACTGAGCAATGGAAGGACGGGCCGCGCTAGCGCGGAGACTGATCGAGACGCGAATCGACGTCGCGGACGCCGTCCTGGAGCGCCTTGGGCCCCGTTCGTCGGGGCAAGCGTCGGCGCTGATCGTACGGTCACTCGTCTCGGCGCTCGGGCAGTCGCTCGATGCAGCCGGACCCGATCCGGTGGTCTCCTGGGCACGGATGGCGCACGGCGCCTACGCCCTCCCGATCATTCACGACCTCGTCTCAACGGGCTGCGACGTCGCAGCAATTGAAGGTGAGCGCCTCGACCTCGACTTCTCGGCGCTCCTGGTCTTCCTCGAGATCGTCAAAGCGAACGTCGCCGACGCGTTCCCGCTGGCGCCCGGACCGCGCTACGAGAGCCCGAACCGCGCGACAAACGGCGTGATCGAAGGCGTCCTGGCGATGCTCAAGGCGCGCGACGAAGCGACCTGCGCGCACTCGCAGGCGACCGGCGCCTGGTGCCGGCGCCTCTCCGTAGCGATGGGGCTCTCCGCCAGAACGACCGACGTCGTCGTCAAGGCCGGCGTGCTGCACGACATCGGCAAGATCGCGACGCCGGACGCCATCCTCTTCAAGGAAGGCCCGCTGGACGACGGCGAGTGGGACGTCATGCAGAAGCACGCCGAGTTCGGCGCCGAGATCCTCGCGGAGCTGCCGGCACTCGCACCGTTCGCGCCGATCGTGCGCGCGCACCACGAGCGCTGGGACGGCAAAGGCTATCCGCTCGGGCTCAAAGGCGAACAGATTCCGTTCGAAGCGCGGGTCGTCGCGGTGGCGGATGCTTTCCACGCGATGATCAGCAACCGGCCGTACCGCCCCGCGATCGCGCAGCGCGAGGCGATGGAGATTCTTCGCGAAGGCCGCGGCACGCAGTGGGACGCTGAAGTGGTGGACGCGATGATCGCAATGCTCGACGCGCCTCGGACCGCCACGGGTAGGCGGGAAGCGGCACGAGGCTAAGCGCCCGAATCGAGCGCGGGTTGGCCCTACTGGGTGTGGGCCGGAGAAAGGGTCGTGCGGCGGGTGCGCACGGCCCTTTTCCGTAAAAAAGGAGGGCCCGGATCGTCGGATCCGGGCCCTCCTTTTTGGATCGAGTTTGGCGACGCGAGTTCTAGTAGTCGTCGTCCGTCGAGTGCGCGAGTGGGCCTTCGTCTTCTTCCGCTTCCTCGGCGAGTTCTTCGTCCTCTTCTTCGAGCACGTAGCCTTCATCGACGTCGTCTTCCTCGGTTGCGACCGGGACTTCTTCGTCGACGATCTCGTCCACGACGATCTCGCCGTCGTCCGTCATCGTCGCACGCAGTCCGCCCAGCGGGCTCGTCGGGAGCAGGTCGTCGTCCGGTGCGCGTCCGCGCGCCGGAGCGGCGCTGACGAGCGGAGCCGAATCGTCGAGCTCTTCCTCTTCTTCTTCGGGCTCGTCCTCGACGGCGCCGGCAACTTCACCGGCTTCGCCTTCTTCTTCCTCATCCGTTTCGACCGTCGTGCCGAGCGCCGCCGCTGCCGCCTGCGAGAGGCGATCGCGTTCGGCTTCGCGTTCCGCGAGCGCGGTTTGCGACAGGCGCGGATCTTCGTCGCCCATCAGCAGACCGATCTCTTGAGCGCGCTCCGCCATGTCGTCGTCCGCGATGCGGATCTCGACCTCTTCGCGCTGTTCCGTCAGCACCTTGACGTCGAGCGCCAGCGATTGGAGCTCCTTGATGAGCACCTTGAACGATTCCGGAACGCCCGGTTCCATCACGTTCTCGCCCTTGACGATCGCTTCGTACGTTTTCACGCGGCCGACGACGTCGTCGGACTTCACCGTGAGCAGCTCCTGGAGCGTGTACGCCGCGCCGTAGGCTTCGAGTGCCCACACTTCCATCTCACCGAAGCGCTGGCCGCCGAACTGCGCCTTACCGCCCAGCGGCTGCTGGGTGATCATCGAGTACGGGCCGGTCGAGCGCGCGTGGATCTTGTCGTCGACGAGATGCGCGAGCTTGAGCATGTAGATGTAGCCGACGGTGATCGGACGGCCGAAGCGGTCGCCCGTGCGCCCGTCGCGCAGCCACGTCTTGCCGTCGGCGGGGAGACCCGCGTCTTGCAGCCACTCGCTGATGTCTTCCGCGTGCGCGCCGTCGAACACCGGCGTCGCCATGTGGAACCCGAGCATCGCGGCGGCCCATCCGAGATGGGTCTCCATGATCTGCCCGAGGTTCATGCGCGACGGTACGCCCAGCGGGTTGAGCACGATGTCGACCGGGCTGCCGTCTTCCATGTACGGCATGTCTTCTTCCGGCAGCACTTTGGCGATGACGCCCTTGTTGCCGTGACGGCCGGCCATCTTGTCGCCTTGCAGAATCTTGCGCTTCTGCGCGACGTAGACGCGAACGAGATGGTTCACGCCAGGGCTGAGCTCGTCGCCGTTCTCGCGCGAGAAGCGCTTGACGTCGATGATCTTGCCCTTTTCGCCGTGCGGGACTTTGAGCGAGGTGTCGCGCACTTCGCGCGACTTCTCACCGAAGATCGCGCGCAGCAGGCGCTCTTCCGCCGTCAGCTCGGTCTCGCCCTTGGGCGTGACCTTGCCGACCAGGATGTCTTCCGGACGAACCTCGGCGCCGATGCGCACGATGCCGTTCTCGTCGAGGTCCTTGAGCGAGTCCTCGCCGACGTTGGGGATGTCGCGTGTGATCTCTTCCGGCCCGAGCTTCGTGTCGCGGGCTTCGCACTCGTACTCCTCGATGTGGATCGAGGTGAAGCGGTCGTCCTTGACCATGCGCTCGGAGATCAGGATCGCGTCCTCGTAGTTGTAGCCTTCCCACGGCATGAACGCGACCATGACGTTCTGACCGAGCGCGAGCTCGCCCTCATCCGACGACGGGCCGTCGGCGAGGATCTGACCGCGCACGACCTTGTCGCCCACGGCGACGATCGGGCGCTGGTTGATGCACGTGCCGGCGTTGGACCGCGTGAACTTGAGCAGGTCGTAGCTGTGGTCGAGTCCGTCATCGTCGTGCTTGATGACGATGTGGTGCGCGTCGGCCGCGGTGACTTCGCCGTGTGCGCGCG
>JALZBE010000151.1 GCA_030947665.1 Vulcanimicrobiota bacterium
AGAACTCGTCGAAGACCTGTCCGACATCGGGGCGCTGCACGAGCTCGAGCATCAGTTCGCCTCCCCTTCCCGGCTGGCGGTCCGCCTCCGTTCGACAGATGGCCAAAGGCCCCCCGACGAGCGCGCGAAAGAAACGGTGCGATGGTGAACGCCGCGGCGACGATGCTGGTCCGAGTCGGATGCGAATTCGTGTACCAAGCGGGCGGCGACACGCCGGCGATCCTCCTGATCCGGCCGGAGGACGTGGGACACCGCGTTCGATCCGAGACGTGGGAAGCGGAGCCGGTCGTCGCATATCACGACTTTCGGGACCTGTACGGCAATCGTTCCCGCCGCCTTACGCTGCCGGCGGGCAGCATTCGGCTGCGCTACGACGCCGACGTCGAGGTGTCGTCCGAACCCGCGGACACCGATTGGAGCGCGCGCCAGCTGGCCGTGGAAGATTTGCCGGACGACACGCTCGTGTACACGCGCCCGAGCCGCTTCTGCCAGTCCGACGAGCTCGCGGCGGAGGCGTGGGACCGGTTCGGCAACACGGAACCCGGTTGGGGGCGCGTGCAGGCGATCTGCGATTACGTGCATGGCGCGCTGGCGTTTCAGTACGGCACGAGCTTTCCGAACACGTCGGCGCTCGACGCGCTGCGCGCAGCAACGGGCGTTTGCCGCGACTACGCGCAGGTCGCGGTCACGTTTTGCCGGGCGCTCAACATCCCGGCGCGCTACGCGTTCGGCTACTTGCCGGACGTCGACGTGCCGCCGCCGACATCGCCGATGGATTTCTGCGCGTGGTTCGAGGCCTATCTGGGCGACCGCTGGTGGACGTTCGACCCGCGCAACAACGTGCGGCGCGTCGGGCACATCCCGATCGCGCGCGGGCGCGACGCGCTCGACACCGCGATGGTCACCACGTACGGTGACGCGCGATTGACCGGCATGACCGTTTGGGCGGACCGCGTTGCCTGACGACCGCGTCGCCAACGTCACCTACCTGCTGCGCCAACGCTTCCGCTACGACTACCCCGGCCCTATCACCCACCTTCGCCACCGGCTGGTGATCGCGCCGCCGCTCGCATACGGCGACCAGCTGGTCGTGCGCGACCGGCTCGTCGTCACGCCGGATACCGCGGTGCGCTGGGAGCGGGACGATTTCGGCAACGCGGTGGCCACGCTCATCGCGTCGTGCATCGACGAGTCGATCGACCTGGACTACGAAGCCGTCATCCGGCGCAGCGAGGGGCAGCACCCGCACGTGTGCGCCGGCTGGTACGACGATCCGCTGCTGCTCCGTCCGTCCATGCTCACCTCGGCCGACGAGGCGTTGTGCGACGCGGCCGGCGCGCTGCGGCGCGAGCACGACGCCGACCGCTACGCGCTCGCGTCGCGCATCAACGCGTTCGTGTTCGACCACATGCGCTACATGCCGGACGTGACGAACGTCGGGACGACGGCGTCGGAGGCGTTCGCGCAAGGCACCGGCGTATGCCAGGACTACGCCCACATCATGCTCGCCTTATGCCGGCTCAGCGGGATCGCGGCGCGCTACGTGTCGGGGCATCTGATCGGCGAGGGCGGGACGCACGCGTGGGTCGAGGTGATCGGCGAGCCGCTCGGCGATGGCACCGCGCCGGTGTGGGGATTCGACCCGACGCACCGGCGCACGACGACGCTGAACTACGTGTTCGTCGCCGCAGGCCGTGATTTCACCGACGTCACGCCGACGTCGGGCTGCTTCGTCGCACCGTACATCGGCAAGTTCTCGACGTACCGTTCGGTCGAAGTCGTCGCTGACGAGGACGCCGCGTAGCTTTCGTCCGACTCCTTCGGATCATCACTCTTCGCCGGCAAGCACGCGCCGGTGATACGCCTCAGATCCATCGGGCGCCAGCCGCGTATCGTCGCGAACGTAGAGCTCCGTAAATTCGTCGAAGCTCTTCGCGACGAGGTGTATGTCGCCGTGTAGGAGATAGACCGAACCTCGACCATAACCGTCTCCGCCCCCGAGATCGACCGCGTAATACGCCATGTAGTACATGTAGTCGATGAACGTCAGACGCCATCCCGTGCGGTCGCAGTCTTGCAAGCGCCAGAACTTGACGAAGTCGCGGTCCGTGCCTTCCGTCCCGGGGACGCCGGTGCCGTTGGTCGCTAGGTAGAACGCACGAAATTCATTCGGCAGCTCCACGCCGAGCTCGCGTTCGACCCGGTGCATTTCTTCGGCCGTCACGCCGGGTAGATACGGGACGTCTTGCCGATCCCAGTGATCGAGGACGCGTTGAACGAATGGCGGCACGTGATCCATTGCGTTGGCCTTCAGCTCAGCCGCCGAACGCGCTCTCGCCCGTGATCGCCTGGCCGAGGATCAGGGTGTGGATCTCGCTGGTGCCTTCGTAGGTGAGCACGCTTTCCAAGTTGTTCATGTGGCGGATCACCGGGTATTCCAGCGTGATCCCGCTTGCGCCCAGGATCGTGCGCGCTTCGCGGCAGATCGCGATCGCTTCGCGCACGTTGTTGAGCTTGCCGAACGAGACGTGCGACGAGTGCGCTTTGCCTTCATCTTTCAGCCGGCCGATGTGCAGCGCTGTCAATAGTCCTTTGTTGATCTCGAGCATCATGTTGACGAGCTTTTCTTGCGTGATCTGGAACGCTGCGATCGGCTTGCCGAACTGCACGCGCGTTTTCGCGTATTCCAGCGCGCTCTCGTAGCATGCGCGGCCCGCGCCCAGCGCGCCCCACACGATGCCGTAGCGCGCTTCGTTCAGGCACGAGAGCGGACCGCGCAAGCCGCTGACGTTCGGCAAGATCGCGTCGGCCGGTAGACGGACGTCTTCGAGGATCAGCTCCGAGGTGATCGATGCGCGCAGTGACAGCTTGCGCTCGATGTTGCGCGTGGAGAAGCCTTTGGTGTTGGTCGGCACGACGAAGCCGCGCACCGTTCCGCTGCGCGGGCCGTCGTCGGGATCGGTGCGCGCCCACACGATCGCGACGTCGGCGATCCCGCCGTTGGTGATCCATGCCTTTGTCCCGTTGAGTACGTAGTCGGAGCCGGAGCGGCGCGCGACGGTGCGCATCCCGCCGGGATCGCTGCCGAAGTCGGGCTCCGTCAAACCGAAGCACCCGAGCGCTTCACCGGCCGCCATGCGCGGCAGCCACGTCTGCTTTTGCTCCTCGGAACCGTGGGCGTGGATCGCATACATCGCGAGCGAGCCTTGCACGGAGACGAATGAACGGAAGCCGGAGTCGCCGGCTTCGAGTTCGAGGCAGGCCAGGCCGTAGGCGACGGCGCTGGTCCCCGCGCAGCCGTACCCGTGCAAGTGCATGCCGAGCAGGCCGAGGTCGCCGAGCTCCTTGGCCATCGTCTTCGGGAACGTGTGGTCCTCGAACCAGCCCGCGATGTTCGGGAGCACGCGGTGGCGCACGAACGCGCGGACGGTGTCGCGGATCAAGCGCTCGTCGTCGGTGAGCAGCGCGTCGATCCCGAGAAAGTCGGTGGGCGACGGCGCCGGGACCTTGGCGCGGTGCGTGTCGGGGTGCGCGGTCGTGCTCATGAAAGCGGCTTCGGTTGCCCGCGCGCCGCTCCTGGTAGTCCTTGGCCGTTTGGAACAAGCGCGGCCCTTGTTGCCGCATGCGAGCGCATGATATCGTGCCGTGAGCATGCTGCAAACCGAAATCCCGCGGTGGATCGCGAAGTTGGACGAGCGGAAACCGTATATCGAAGTTCTCGACGGCAAGAAGCTTCCGGACGTGGTCACGGACCATACGCACGGTGAGCTTGTGGCCCGGATCTCCATTAAAATGAACGAGTGGGCGGGGGATCATGGCGCCGCCGGGGTCTACGTCCGATTCTACTTTTTGCATGCAAATGGGAAATGGTCGTCGCTGCTACCCGACGTCGACTACACCTCGTACGCTCGCATCCCGAACAGCATGGCCGACACTTCGCAACGGCCGCGTGTAGCACCCGATATCGCTGTGGATATCCTCGCGCCCGGCGATCGTCCCGAGTGGACGAAGCGCAAGATCGAGGTGTATCTCGAGTTCGGCGCGACGGTAGTCCTCGTGCTGCGTCCAATGAAACGCACCGTTCAGCTGCACCGCGCGGACGTTAGCGTCGAAGAACGCGATGCGCGTGGCGCGTGGACGCTCGCGCCGTTCAACGACTTGCTCCTAGATTGGGAGGATATCTACCGAGGCTCCGGTATCGGCGATTAGCATGTTGCTGCAGGCGTGCAGCGGCGGACTAGCATTGCCGCTGCTGCGGTAGACTTGCGGAGCGCGCGCGAACACAGGCTCGTTCGGCGCAACTGTGATCCCCGAACACGAGTCGTCACAGGGGCACGCTGAGCGCCGTTACAAGCGCCGGCAAAACGCGCTTGTCGATGGGCTTGCCGGATTCGAGACGTTGGATCGTGCACGCGCGATCAGGGGACTGTTGTGGAATTCGGCGCAGCTGGATACCGATGTGCTCTCGATCAGCACCCAGTGAGCGTCCCGCCGGTCCGTGCATGATGTAGCAGTCGGACGTCGCGGCGCTTTTCTATCCGCTTTGGTGGCAGGCAAGGTAGGCGTCGGTGCCGAGCGAATGGTTCATTCGTGGGTGCGCTTCTCGCGAAACTCTCCGAGCGCCCGTTCTGGGTGATCCTGGCTGCCGCCGGGGTCCTGTTCGCCTTGCTCGCGCAGTACTATGTCGTCGATTGGAAGCCGAAGCCGCTGCCATCGGTGAACTATTATTTCGCCGTGTTGGGAGTTTGTTGTCTGCTTGGCGCAGTCGCAGTGTATGTCGCAGAGGCTGATATCTTTGGATTTGGCGGGGCGCGCCTTGAGAACACGCCAACCGGCTTTCGGACGACGTTTCGGAACAATTGCATTTCCGTCGACTTCGGCCGCTTCGAGAAGCTTGCGGCGCAACATGACGCCGTCGTCGTATTGCCGACGAGTGAGTATTTCGACGACCGTTGTTTTCACGATCGCAACACTGTCGCCGGAGCGTTCCTTCACGAAAACTTCGATCCGGGTCAAATCGCGAAGATCGCTGAACTTCGCGCCGGCGTTTTGTCCGGTTTCAAGCCCGAGGTGACGCCCGCCGCCGAGGCTCGAGTCAGCTACGGTGTGGGCACCTGTGCCTACGTTGAGCTACCGTTCTCAGGCAAGGTCAAAGGGGTTGTTTTCGGCGCGGCGACATCTTAACGCGACGGTGCCCGTGCCGATCTTGCCGCGCTGTTCAAGGTCCTCGACGAAGTTCGCTGCGTCATCGTTGACCCTCGAATTTCTCGCGTGTATCTGCCGCTGCTCGGCTCAGGCCGCGGCGGGTTGTCGCCCGAACTCTCCTACTTGCTGATCCTCGCCGGCATGCTACAAGCGAAGGCCGGTGACCGTGGTGGCGGGATCGGCGACATTGGAATAGTTGTTTATCAGCCGGACGACAAGCCTCCACAGGTGTCAAAGCGGGCGGCGAAGCGCGGGCTGCGTCGCCTTATCGACCTCTACAGGTCCCCGGCGGCGTGACGCGTTTTCGCGGCGCCGATATCGTCAGATTCTACGAGGGAACCGCACCTGATAGTGAGGGTCGCTATATCGAACAGATATTGCGATTCGACGATCGTGCGCTCGAACGCACGCACGACTACATCCAATGGCTGTTTCCCACGCCGCAACGGAGCGCGTTCAACCCGGATGCACCGCCGCTTGATGATTCGGCAATCGCAGAATTTCGCGCTCGTCCCGAGTTGCAAACTGCTCTTCGCCGGTCCCTGAACCGCATGTTGGGATTTTATGGTCTTGAGTGGGACGGCGGCGCCATTCGACGTGGCACGTCATTCGGCAATCACGATGGCTGGCTTCAGGTGGGCGATCATAATCATCTGCGGCTCACTCGTATCCTCAACTCGTTGCGAACCCTTGGCGATGAAGAAGCAGCGCGTGAGCTCTTCCGCTGCCTGGCGACGATTTATGACGACGAACGTCGTCGCGGCCGGACCGCGATTTCCGAAACGACCTATTGCTTTTGGCGCGATGCGGCTGGGTAGCGAGCGCGGATATCCGCGATAGCGATATCAAGCCGCGAGCCGCGTTTCACTCAGCTCTTCGAGGCTCTTGCCGCGCGTTTCGTCGCCCAGGACGAGCACCACGACGGCGCCCGCCAGCATCACGCACGCGAACACGACGAACACCGCGTACGGCGAACCGAAGCGCACGAGCATCGCGCCGACGATCGCCGGTGCGAACGCTCCGACGAGCCGTCCCGCGCCGGCGGCGAGGCCCGCGCCGCTCGCACGAATGGCCGTCGGGTACTGCTCCGGTGTGTAGGTGTACGTCACGCCCCACGCGCCGAGGTTGAAGAACGCGATCACCGCGCCCCAGCCGATCACCGCGGCCACCGACGGCTGCAGTGCGAGCGTCGCGCCCGCGAAGAAGAACGAGCCGATCGCCGCGCACGTGAGGAACGCGACCAGTGTCGGCTTGCGCCCGAGCCGGTCGACCAGCGCTGCCGCCGCGTAGTAGCCGGGGATCTGGAACACCGCCACCGCGAGGTTCAGCCACAGCGCCTCGCGCAGCGAGAAGCCCTTCGCGAGCAGCAGG
>JALZBE010000596.1 GCA_030947665.1 Vulcanimicrobiota bacterium
GTTCTATCTCGCCGACGCCTTCGGTGACGGCTTGCGTGCGGCGCGTGCGGCGCTCGCGGATGCCGAAGCCTCGGTCCGCGTACGGCGTGAGAAGGTTGCGGCGCGCGTGCGCGAGGTGGCCGGCGTGGATCCCGTCGGCGATGAGTTCGTCGTGCTGCGCGACGTGTACGACGGACCGTTGCCCGACGGAGCGCGTATCGTGCGCGAGACGCCGACGTACCGCACGGCGGCGATCGGCGTCCTGTCGCCGGAGCGCGATGCCGCGCTGGCGCGGTTGTCGGAGCAAGAAGAAGAGGCGCGGCGCGCGCTCGCCGAGCTGGTCGCGCACGAGGTTGATGCGGTCACGAGTGCGACGCATGCGCTCGGCGCGTTCGATCACATGCTCGCGCGGGTCGCATTCGTCCAGCGGTGGGGCGGGTGCGTCCCGCATTTCTCCGCGGGAAGGATCGCCTTCGCGGACGCGACGTTTGCGCCGCTCGCGGACGCGCTGGCCGCGCGCGGCCATCAGTACACCCCGTTGTCGCTCGACCTCCGCGGCGTCGCGGTGCTGACGGGACCGAACATGGGCGGTAAGAGCGCCGCGCTCGCAGTGACGGGATTTTTGTGCGCGTGCGCATCGCTGGGCATCCCGCCGCCGGCACGGAGCGCATCGCTGCCGCTGCTTTCCACGATCGTGTGGATCGGCGGCGAGGGTCCCGAAGATCGCACGCGGCTCCTGTCGTCGTACGCGGCCGAGGTCGTGCGCGCGCGCGACGTGCTGATCGCCGCATCGACGCGCACCCTGGTGCTCGTCGACGAATTTGCGCGCACGACCGGCCCGCGCGAGGGCCGTGCGCTGCTGGTGGCGTTCGTCGAGGCGTTGCGCGAGCGCGGTGGGCTCTCACTCGTTGCGACCCACTTCGACGGGGTCGCCAACGAGGCGGGCGCACCGCATCTACGAATCGCCGGCGTTCGCGTGGAAGCCCTCGGCACCGTGCAGAACGATCTCGACGCCGCGCTGGATGCGATTCAGGCGGCGATGGATTATCGGATCGTCGAAGGGCGCGACGGTGGAGCGGTGTCCGACGCGCTTGCGCTCGCGCGCCTGCTCGGCCTCGACGCACACGTCATCGACCGCGCGCGGGCGCTCAACGATGTGCCTGCAGCGAACCCCAGCGGTAAGTGAGCTCCCGGAAGCTGTCCCGAAATTGCGAAGAGCGCGCGGAAAGATGCGCTCATAGCCCTAATGCCAGCGAATCGGCGCGCGGATCGCTTCCGCCGGCGAGCGTTCCGCGCTCGCGGTCGATCACGATCGCGTGCGCGTGTCCCATCGCGTTTTCGTACGGGCCGAGCGCTTCGACGACGTGCCCGCGCCGTTTGAATCCCGCAACGACGTCGTCCGGCATCCGCGACTCCACGAGCACCGTTTCGCCGGGCTTCAGGTCCGGGCGTTCGGTGAGCGTGTGCCGGCCGTAGACCCAGCGCGGATGGTCGAGCGCGCGCTGCACGTCGAGGCCGCGGTCGACGAGCTGGTGCAAGAACTGCAGCAGGATCTGCGGCTGGCCGTCGCCGCCCATCGTGCCGAACACGATCTCCGGCTCGCCGTCGCGCAGGAACATCGGCGGTGAGAGCGTGTGCACCGGGCGCTTTCCGCCTTCGTAGACGTTGGGGTGACCGGGCCGCGTCGAGAAGTACGCGCCGCGGTTTTGCAGCACGACGCCCGTGCCGTCCGCGACGACGCCGGAGCCGAAATTCATGTAGAGGCTCTCGATCAGCGACACTGCCATGCCGTCCTCGTCTACCACGCACAAGAAAATCGTTCCGCCGCGGTCGGGCAGCTGCTGGTGCGGCATGGTACGGTCGGGATCGATCGTCGCCCGCATCTCGCGTAAGCGTTCCGGCGTCAACTCGCGTTCGATCCCCGTCGGTCCGAACGCGGGATCGCGGAACGTCGCGTCGCGGATCGCGATCGCGCGCTTCATCGCTTCGACGCCGAGGTGATGCCACAGCGATTCGTCGGCGCCGCCGTCATCTGCCAGCATCCCGGCGCCGAGCAAGAGACACGCGCCTTGTGAGTTCGGCGGGTGCGTCAGCAGCTCGCCGCCGTTCCACGCGATGCGCAGCGGCTGCGTCGCCTCGGTTTGATGCGACGCGAGGTCGGCGAGCGTCATCGCGCTGCCACCGCGCTGCAGCGTTGCGACGATGCGTTCGGCGATCGCACCGGTGTAGAACGCGTCTGCGCCGCCGCGGCGGATCGCGCCGATCGTATCGGCGAGGTCGCCGCTGCACTGGCAGTCGCCCGCGCGCGGCAGACCGTCCCCGAAGTAGATCCGCGTCGCCTCGGCATCTTGGCGCAGTAATGGTTCGTTCAGCGCGAGGTAGTTCGCGACGACGTCGGTGATCGCGAAGCCGTTGCGCGCGTAGTGCTCCGCTGGGC
>JALZBE010000597.1 GCA_030947665.1 Vulcanimicrobiota bacterium
TCGTGCCTGCGACTCCGACGACGACCCATTCGGGTCGATCGTCGTATCGTGCGCACGTACCCTTGTGAATGCCGACGGACTGCGTTCCTTTCCGATCCCGTCCCAGGATCACGGTGACGTCAACGTCGCGGCCAAGCTGGAAGAACGTCGCGCGTCCGTGCGCGCCGTTCGATCCCACTGGGCGGATCGTCGCCACGATCGGATTGTGGATCGCCAGCGCCGGCACTGCTGCGCCGCAAACCATCGCGGCCGCCATCGCCGCCGCGGCGGAGAAGCGGAGCAACGACAGATACCATGACAATACCGCCATCGAACTACGGCCGCGGGCTCGCGCTCGGCGATGCCATGGGCATCGACCTCATCGACGAATTTGGCATCGGCGACGACATCGGCATGGGCACCGCCGATCCCATCGGACGAGGCGCCATCGTCTTCACCACGGGTAGCGCCGCGGACCCGGCACCGAGTCTCGCTCCGCTTGCGATCGCTTGTCGCCGGCAAACATACCGGCCCGCACCCTTTCCGAACGGCGTTTGCCCCTTGCGGTAATAGGTCTTTGTCGACGGCATGAGCCAGACCACAAAGTTCGCAGCCGAAGTGCAGTTCTTGTTCGGCAGGTGGCCGTGCGCACCGTTCATCATGGGCAGAGGCGCCATGGTCCGCGCTGGGGGCAGCGTGGTTTGCGCCGAGGCGATCGACGCAGACACCAGGGCCAGCACGATCGCGGCTGCGCCGCTGACGGTTTTGAGCATTTGAAGACTCCTTTTGTAGCAACGTCTTCCCAAGTGCAGTCAAAGCCACGCACCCCTCCCCAGGGGGGTTTTGCCCCGGTGGGCACAATCGGGTCGAAGCGGCTGACCATTTGCCGGAGGCGCGAACGCCGTGTCAGCGGCTCAGCCAGTGAAACGCCCTTCTCACAAACGCCTTTGCGTTTCTCTCTATGCACGCGCCGTGGGCAACAATGAGGCTGTCGAAATCCCACCCGAGCAGCTTCTCGAGCGAACGTCGGGCGAGCGGCCGATTTATAAACGTCAGCCGGATGTCGATTGGTACGCCGCCGTCCAGCACTCCGCCAATACGCTTCACAAGGTTACGGAAAAACGCACTGTCTTGCGCCGGATAGTTTTGGATGAAATCAGTCATGATGAGCGTGCGCGATCTCTTGTGGAAAAACTCGGCTTCCTCGATCGCGATGTTTCCTTTGAAGATCATCTGATCGATGTCGCCGGCCCACGCCGGTGGAGGATCGTCTCCCAACAGTCCGGCAACCGCGAGGTGCGCGGATTGCGGAGCCTTCGGAGGCCCCCACAGCTGCGCTTGGGGATAGAGCGCATGCCATTCGTCGAGCCGCCAAACGTGCAGTGGTGTCGGCGCGACGAGGTATCGCACGGCGCCAATTGCATGAATCTCGTCCAGCACCTCATGTGGTACGGTCACGGGCGAATTGACCCATAGCGACCCGTCGCCGAGTTTGACGACGGTCATTCGCGTTGGAAGAGTGCCGCCCATGAAATGAACGTGTGGTCCATCAGCGATCCAGATATCCTCGCCGGCTTGTCGGAGCGCAGTCATCGCGCAAGATGTACCCTTCAGCGCAGCAACATAGCGGCGATGACGATTGCGGACGTGCCGCCGCCGAACCAGGTGACGTAGTCGAGAAGCGTCTGCCGTGTTGCGGCCGCAACGGCGGCAACGTGATGACGGCGACCGTGAGCGAAAGAGCGTGGTCGCGCCTATACCGCTCGCGGTGAGGGGTCATAGCTCGCCTACTCGCCCTCGAAAGCCGGCGTTCAGCGGCTGCGGACGATCAACAGCGCGCCCAGGAACAGCATCGCGACGATGCCCAGACCGGCCGCTGCGGGAGAGACCACGAGACCGAGCATGACGGCGCCGACCGCGAGCGCCACCCAGAACGGGATGGGCGAGTGCGTTATGTACGTGCCGACGTGCTCGCCGGCGGCCTGCGCCGGCGTCGCGTTCTTGTCATCGGCGTACAGCGCGGCATCGCGTTCGGCGAAGATCATGTAGAACGCGACGACGCACAGCGCCGCCGCCATGAAGCCCAGAAGCATCGCACCCGCCGGCTCGTGGGCGATGAACCAGTACGCGACGTCGATGACCGCCGCGAAGATCGCGGACGAGATGAAGAGGACGACCGCCGACTTCATGCGTGCTCCCCGGAGGACTCGTGCTCGACGTTCCACAGCGGGCGGGCGCTGCGTATCGTGGGCAGCGCGTGGAAGTTGTGTTCGGGCGGCGGAGAGCTCGTCGCCCACTCGAGCGTGTAGCCGTGCCACGGGTTGTCGCCGGCAGGGTCGCGGCGTCGCGCCGAGAGCACCACGTTGACGACGAACAGCACGGCGCCGAGCAGCATGAGGTACGCGCCGGCGGTCGCGATCAAGTTGAGCATCGG
>JALZBE010000598.1 GCA_030947665.1 Vulcanimicrobiota bacterium
AGCCGAGCGCGGCACCCGCGCCGTCGGCGTCGCCGTCCGCGTCGCCCGCACCCAAGGCCGACAAGACGAAGGAGCCGGGCGCGCTGCTCACGATCCGCGATCTCGCGGCCGGCAAGCGCGTCACCGCTTCCGACGCGACCGAGTTCGCGGTGTCGGACGACGACCGTTTCGTCGCGTACGCGACGGAGACGAAGAACGGCAAGAACGACGGCCTGCACGTGTACGACGTCGCGCAGGCCAAGACGGTCGACGTGCTCACCGGCGAAGGCCGCTACCGCAACATTGCGATCTCGCGCGACGGTACGACGCTCGCGTTTCTCAGCGACGTCGCGACGTTCAAGGACGACGTGCCGCACGACGCGGCGTACGTCGTCGACTTGCGCGCGCCCAAGCTCGCCGCGGCGAAAGCGATCGACGCCGGTACCGCGGGGCTGCCCGCGAGCACCACGCCGAACAGCAACGGAGCGCTGACGTTCTCACGCGACGGCAAGCACTTGTTCCTGGGCACCGCCGCAGCGCCCACGCCAATGCCGTCGGGGACCCCGGCGCCGACCGCGGTCGATCTGTGGACGTCGCACGACGACGTGCTGCAGTCGCAGCAGAAGCACGACGTGGACCGCGAGCGCAAACGCACGTATCTCGCCGCGTACGACGTGGCGACCGCGCGCGTCGCCCAGCTCGGATCGCCGACCCTGCGCGACGTGCGCGTGATCGACGCCGGCGACGTCGCGCTCGGGCAGGACGACCGGCCGTACCGGCGCGCAACGTCGTGGCTCGGGCAAGATTACCGTGACGTGTATGCGGTCGCGTTCGCCGACGGCCGCCGCACGCTGCTCGCGCGCCACGCGCCCACCGCCGATTTATCGCCGGGCGGGCGCTACGCGCTGGTGTGGGACGAAGCGACGAAGCACTGGGCCGCCGTGCGCGTCGCGGACCGCAAGCGCGTCGAGCTCGCGCCGCGCGCCGGCGTCGCATTCCAGCAAGTGGACGACGATCATCCGGCGCCGCCGCCGCCGTACGGCACGGGCGGCTGGCTTGCGGGCGACCGCGGCGTGCTGCTGTACGACCAGTACGACGTGTGGCTCGCAAACCCGGATACCGGCGACGCGACGAACCTCACGCGCGGCGCGGGCCGGCGAACGCGCACGGTGTACAGCCCGGTCGACACCGATCCCGACGCGACGTCGTTTCCGGCTGACAAACCGATCCTGCTCTCGCTGATCGACACGCGCGACTACTCCAGCGGCTACGCGCGCGTGGCGCCCGGCGGCGGTGTGCCGGCGACGCTGTTCAAAGCGCCCGAAGTCGTGTACGGAACGCGCAACGTGTTCAACGGCGGGCTGCACGACTACACGATGGCACCGCTCGCCGCCAAGCACGCCGACCGCTACGTGTTCGCGCGCGAGTCGTTTCGCACGTTCCGCAATCTCTGGGCGACCGACTCGTCGTTCCGGCAACTGACGAAGGTGACCGACGCGGACCCGCAGCAGGCCAAGTACCGCTGGGGCACTGAGCGGCTCATCGAGTACAAATCCGCCGACGGCACGCCGCTGCGCGCGATCATGCTCGTCCCCGATGGGCTCAAACCCGACAAGAAGGCGCCGCTGCTGACGTACTTCTACGAAACGTACGCGAGCACGTTCCACACGTTCTACTCGCCGGGGCCGGGCACGAGCCCGAACTTCTCGCGCTACGTGTCGAACGGGTACGTCGTGCTGCTGCCCGACGTGCACTACCGGGCCGGGCACCCCGGCAAGAGCGCGGTGGACTGCATCATGCCCGCCGTGAACGCGGCGATCGCGACGGGCTACGTCGATCCGCAGCGGCTCGGCATCGCCGGCCACTCGTGGGCGGCGTACCAGATCAACTACCTCATCACGCAGACGCACCGGTTCCGCGCGGTCGAAGCGGGCGCGGCGGTCGACGACATGATCAGCGCCTACTCGGGGATTCGCCTCGAGAGCGGCGTGGTGCGCGAAGGCCAGTACGAGCACGGCCAGTCGCGCATCGGCTTCGCGCCGTGGGACCGGCCCGATCTGTACCTGGAGAACTCGGGCCTCTTCCACATCAAGAACATCACGACGCCGTACCTCACCGTCCACAACGATCTCGACGGCGCCGTGCCGCAGTTCCAAGGGATCGAGTTCGTCACCGCGATGCGGCGCCTGGGCAAAGAGGCGTACATGTTCGCGTTCGACGGCGAGGAGCACGGCCTGCGCGACCGCGAGCACCAGAAGTACTGGACGGTGCACCTCGACGAGTGGTTCGACCACTGGCTCAAAGGCGCGCCGCGGCCGGCATGGATGAACGGCGTCGATTACCTGCACCGCGGCGAGCGCAACGTGCGCCCGCTGTTCGGCGAAACCGACTGACCGTGCTCCGGCGCGCGCTCGCGGCGGTCGCGCTG
>JALZBE010000599.1 GCA_030947665.1 Vulcanimicrobiota bacterium
CGTCGGGATCGTTCGCATGATCGGCGCGCAACACGGCGGCGATCTCCAGCACGTCACCGGGGTTCGTCGCGAAACGGCGCTGGCGCGCATGCAGCGGCGCGCCGCCGGCGTCGCCGTGCGCGTAGAGCGCGGGCAAGAGGCAGATCGCGATGCCCGCGTCCTTCGCCGCCGCGATCAGCGCGCGCGACGTCGCGGCCTTGTCGGCGTACCACGCGCCGCGCGGATCGCGGTGCAGGTAGTGGAACTCCGCGACCGCGGTGTAGCCGGCGGCGAGCATCGCGCGGTAGACGCAGAGCGCGATGGAATGGAGCGCGTCGGGCTCGAGGCTCGCGGCGAGCGCGTACATCGCCTCGCGCCACGACCAGAAGTCGTCGTCGCCGGCGGCGCGCCGCTCCGCGCTCCCGGCCATCGCCCGCTGGAAGGCATGCGAGTGCAGGTTCGGCAGCCCTGGAAGAACGGGTCCGTCGAGGATCTCCGCGCCGCCGGGCGACGCGCCCGCGCGCACGTCCACGAGCGTGCCGTCCGGCGCGACGTCGAGCGCGACGTCGGGCGCCCAGCCGCCGGGGAGGAACGCTTGGCGCGCAAAGAGCCGCATCGAAAGAAGAAGCGCCGCGCTCGCGGCTGAATCCTTGGCGGCGTGCACTCGGACTTCGACGAACGGCTCGACGCGCGCGTGCGCGACAGGGAGAACTCCGCGGGCTTGCGCGCGGAGCTCGACTCGACACGCGCCATCAGAAGCGCGCAGACGCCGCCGAGTCAGCCCGCGACCGTGCCCGAAGCGGTCGCACCGCGGTCCGATCCCGCGGGGCCGACCTACGAGCAGATGTTCGGGCGGCCGGCCCCGGGCACGGCCGCCGCACCGGGCGTGCTGACGGCCGTGCTGCTCGCGGTCGCCGTCGTGCTCGGCGCACTCGCGCTGTACACGGTGCGAACGGCAAAGAGCTTGAAATCCGCGTGACCAGAGCGCACGAGTACGATACGCTGTGGATGAACGCGCGGCTCGCGACGATGACGCCGGGCGGCGCACCGTACGGTGCGATCGCCGACGGGGCGCTCGGCGCGCGCGACGGTACGATCGCGTGGGTCGGCGAGCGCGCACATCTGCCCGCTGCGCCGGAACGCCTCGCGGCGCGCGTGATCGATGCCGGAGGGTGCTTGATCACGCCCGGGCTCGTCGACCCGCACACGCACGTCGTGTTCGGCGGCGACCGCGTCGGCGATTTCGAGCGCCGCGTGGCCGGAGAAAGCTATGTCGCCGCGGCCGGCGCCGGGAGCGGGATCGCGCACACCGTCGCGATGACGCGGGCGGCGGACGAAGAAACGCTCTTCCGCGACGCGGCTCGGCGGGTGCGCACGATGATGGCGAACGGCACGACGACGGTCGAGATCAAATCGGGCTATGGGCTGGACGTCGAGACGGAGCTGCGGCTGCTGCGCGTCGCGCGCCGGCTCGGCAGCGAGCTCGGGATCAGCGTGCGCACGACGTATCTGGGCGCGCACGTCGTGCCGCCGGAGTACGCCGACCGCCGCGATGAATATCTGGCGCTCGTCTGCGACGTGATGCTGCCCCGCGTCGCCCGCGAAGGGCTCGCCGACGCGGTCGACGTGTTCTGCGACACGATCGCGTTCTCTCACGCGGAATCCGGGCGCGTGCTCGACGCGGCGCGGCGGCTGGGGCTCGCGGTGAAGGTGCACGCCGACCAGATCGCCGACACCGGCGCGGCCGCGCTCGCCGCGCAGCACGCCGCGCTGTCGGCCGATCACCTCGAGCACACGGACGAGGCCGGCGTCGAAGCGCTCGCGCGCGCCGGAACGGTCGCGGTGCTGCTGCCCGGCGCGTATCACTATCTGCGGGAAACCGTGAAACCGCCCGTCGCGCTGCTCCGCGCGTACGGCATCCCGATGGCCCTGGCGACCGACTGCAATCCCGGCACGTCGCCGGTGCTCGCGCTGCCCGCGGTGATGAACCTCGCGTGCGTGCTGTTCGGCTTCACGCCCGAAGAGAGCGTCGCCGCGGCAACGCGCAACGCCGCGCGCGCGCTCGGCCTCGCCGATCGCGGCGAGCTCCGCGCAGGCGCGCGTTGCGATCTCGCGTTGTGGGACGCCGGCTCACCGGCGGAGTTGTGCTACTGGCTCGGCGCAAGCCCGTGCGCGGGCATCGTCATCGGAGGCGAGCCGCGCATGTGATGCATGAGGTGCCCGCTTGGCTGCGCATTCCCTCGATCATGCTGACGGCGCTCTGGTTCGTGCGGGAAGACGCTCTCCCCGGCACCTTCCCGTCGAGCCGGCGCCGTATTTCTTTGAAGCAGGCCAGGAGTACACGCTGCGCGAGTTCCGCGAGCTGCTCGTGGAACCGGCGCGCAACGCACTGCGCAGCAACGAGATCAACCGCGCGTTCAT
>JALZBE010000600.1 GCA_030947665.1 Vulcanimicrobiota bacterium
TTGCAGCACCTCGGCATGTGGGCGAAAGCCGGCGCGCAGTGGAAGCTCGCGACGCGCGGTGAGCCGGGTCTCGCACTGGCCGCCGTCGTCACAGACGCGAACGCGATGAGCGCGAAGATCACGTCGCTCGACATGCACCGCCCGACCTTGGAAGACGCGTTCATCGCGATCACCGGCGAGACCATCGAGGAGGCGGGTTGACGATGCTGCGGATGTTCCTGGTGCAGACGAAGATGAACTTCGTGTGGTATTTCCGGCGCGACGGCGAGATGATGTTCTGGACGCTCGCGATGCCGGTGTTCTTCCTCGTGCTCTTCTCGTTCGCGTTCTCGGCCGGGCCGAATTCCGGCTCGTCGTCGTTCCTCGTGCCCGGTATCATCGGCGCGCAGGTGTTGAGCTCGGGCTTCTGGGGCGTCGGCGTGATGCTCGCGACGTTCCGCGAGAAGCACTTGCTGCGGCGCGTCTATCTTACGCCGATGCCGCCGGCGGTGTTCTTCGCGTCGCTCGTCGTGTACCGCGTCGCGCTGCTCGTCGCGCAGGCGACGATCCTCATAACCGTCGGTGCGCTGGTCTTCCACGTGCGCATCATCGGCAACCCGCTGGAGATCGTCGCGATCCTGCTGCTCGGGACCGCGACGTTCGTGTCGCTGGGCACGATCATCGGCGCGCTCGCGCGCACGACGGAGAGCGCGAACAACATCGCCTCGGTCCTCACCGTCCCGCTCGCGTTCTTGTCGGACGCCTACGTTCCGATCGACCGCTTCCCGCACGCCGTCAGCTCGGCGCTGCGCCTTCTGCCGTCGACGCAGTTCATCGACACGTTCCGCGACGTTTCGGTGTACGGCCATTCGCTCGCGCACTACGGCGTGTGGATTGCGCTGCTGGTGCTTTGGACGGTCGCGGGCACGGCGATCAGCGCGCGGACGTTCCGCTGGATCTGATGCCCGAGGTGGTCGTGGTCGGCGGCGGCATCGTCGGCGCGAGCGTCGCCTACCATCTCGCCGCGCGCGGCGTGCGCGACGTCGTCGTGCTCGATGCGGCGGCGGGTCCCGGCGAAGGCAGCACGGGACGCGCGACGGGCGGTTTTCGCGTGCAGTTCGCGAGCGCGATCGACGTGCGGCTCTCGATGCTCGCGCGGGCGAAGCTGCGCCGGTTTACCGAGGACACCGGCGGCGACTGCGGGTACCACCCGGCCGGCTACCTGTGGCTCGCGTCGGAGGAAGCGGAGCTTACCGCGCTGGGCGCTGCCCTGGTCGTGCAACGCGCGAACGGCGTCGATGACGCGGTCGAAGTCGACGGCGACGCAATCGCGCGGTTGAATCCGGCGCTATGCCGCGAGGGTCTCGCCGGCGGCACATACTGCCCGAGCGACGGCTTCATTCGGCCGCTCGGGATCCTCGACGGCTACCGGCGCGCCGCGGAACACAACGGCGTACGATTTGAGTGGCACGCGGGCGTCATCGGGTTCGACCGCGCGCGCGACGGGCGCATCGCCGCGGTCCGCACCGAACGCGACGTCATCGCAACGGGCGCCGTCG
Organism: Vulcanimicrobiota bacterium; assembly: GCA_030947665.1. Classification (GTDB taxonomy): domain Bacteria; phylum Vulcanimicrobiota; class Vulcanimicrobiia; order Vulcanimicrobiales; family Vulcanimicrobiaceae; genus Vulcanimicrobium. The sequence goes on from JALZBE010000600.1 coordinate 1,539, forward strand.
TGAATGCGGCCGGCGCATGGGCCGCGGGCGTGGCGCGGCTTGCGGGCGTGGAATTGCCGGTCACGCCGCTGCGGCGCCAAGTCGCGGTCACCGTGCCGTCCGACGCATTGCCCGCGACGATGCCGATGACGATCTTCGCGCACGACGGCTTCCATATGCGCGCGCGCGACGGCCGCGTGCTGCTGCTGTTGCCGACCGCGGGCGCGACCGATCCGTTCGACGTCACCGTCGATCCGGCGTGGGTCGACAGCGTCGTGCGCATCGCGCGCGAGCGCGTGCCGTGCCTGCGTGACATCGCGATCGACCGCGCCGCGTGCTGGGCGGGCTTGTACGAGATGTCGCCCGATGGCCACGCGATCGTCGGCCGTGCGCCAGGCGTACCGAATTTCTATTTCGCGAACGGCGCATCGGGGCACGGCGTGATGCACGCACCCGCGCTGGGCGCGCTCGTCGCCGAAATACTGGTCGACGGCGCCGCGACATCGCTCGATGTCACGGCGCTGCGTCCCGAGCGCTTCGCGAGCGCCGAATCGCACGGCGCTCGCGAGCTGCTGTAGAGGCTTCCGCGCCGTTACGGCTTGGTGGGTGCCGTGCCGCCGCCGGACGTTCCGCCGCCCGTGGTCGTCGAGTTGGTGGTCGTCTGACCGTTGGTCGTGGTCGTGCCGGCGGCGCCGGTCGTGGAGTTCTGGTTCCAGGGCTGCCAAACGAACAGGCCGATCACGACGACCGCGATCACGATGACGGCGATGATGATGGGCGTGTTGTTTCCGGCGGAGGCGGTGGAGTCTCGTTCGATCATGTGCGCAAGCTTTCCGTGAAGTTGGCGATGTGATGCTCGCTTACCCGGCGAAACGCTTGGCC